>JBAYVX010000215.1:0-3297 GCA_041674365.1 Kiritimatiellales bacterium
AAAAGGCAACGGTGAAATCCGCCGCGTGAATATCAATGCCGCGCCGCTGGATGTCGAAGGCTACAAGCTGGTCAAAGAGGCCGGCATCGGCACCTACCAGATTTTCCAGGAAACCTATCATCAGGAAACCTACAAACAGATGCATCCGTCCGGCCCGAAGAGCAACTATCTATGGCGGTTGTACGGACTCGACCGCGCGCAACAGGCAGGCATTGACGACGTCGGCATCGGCGCACTGATGGGACTGTTCGATTGGCGCTTTGAAACGATGGCCCTGCTCTATCACACGATTCACCTCGAAAATGAATTCAAAGTCGGACCGCACACTATTTCGTTCCCGCGCATTGAACCGGCAATCGGAACCGACCTGTGCGACAAACCGCCGCAGGGCGTCAGCGACTACGACTTCAAGCGGCTGGTCGCCATTCTGCGTCTGTCTGTTCCGTACACCGGCCTGATTCTCACCTGCCGCGAATCGGTCGCCATCCGCAACGAGATCATCCAGTTCGGCGTGTCGCAGATTGACGCCGGATCGGACATCGGCGTCGGCGCGTACTCACATCAGGATGAAGAGGCGTACAAGAAGAGTCAGTTCGTTCTCAACGACGGACGCTCGCTTGATCAGGTCATCCGTGAACTGTGCGAAGCCGACTTTATCCCCAGCTTCTGCACCGGTTGCTACCGGCTCGGCCGCACCGGTGAACATTTCATGGAATTCGCCATTCCCGGGTTTGTGAAGCGGTTTTGTACGCCGAACGCCGTGCTTACCTTCCTGGAATACATGGAGGATTACTCGTCACCGGAAACCCGCAAAGCCGGCATGAAACAGATTGATCGCGAACTCGACCGCATGCCCGACAGCGACCAGAAAAAGCAACTGCTTGAACGCATCAACCAAATTAAAGAAGGACAACGGGATCTGTATTTCTAGAGAATGATCAGAATAATTATGGACAGAATAATTTTCTGATGCGGTGATTCTGAAATCATTCTGTCCATAATTATTCTGATCCAAAACATGCCTGCCGGGAGAATTATGATTAGTGGAATTTTAGAAAAAGTGGACTGCGACGATGATCTGACTCCGGCGGAGATGAAGGCGTTGCTGGAGATTTCTGATCCGGCGGAACTGCAAGCTCTCTACGATTGCGCGTACCGCGTGAAAGCGAAGTATGTCGGCAAGGTGGCCTATTTTCGCGGCATCATTGAGTGCAGCAATATCTGCATCAAAGACTGCTACTATTGCGGTATTCGTAAGAGCAACACCAACGTCCAGCGCTTCCAGATGGACGAAGAGGAAATCGTGCGCGAAGCGATCTGGGCGTTTGAAAACGAATACGGCTCCGCCGTTATTCAGTCCGGCGAACGGCAGGACGCCGCTTATATCGACATGATCGAACGCGTGCTCAAACGCGTCAAAGAGCAGACCGGCGGCAAGCTCGGAATCACCCTGTCGCTTGGAGAGCAGACCGAAGAAACCTACCGCCGCTGGCGCGAGGCCGGCGCACACCGTTACCTGCTGCGTATCGAAACCACCAACCCGGAACTCTACAAAAAGCTGCACCCGAAAGATCACGACTTTGAAGTACGCAAGAACTGCCTCGCACTGTTGAAGAAAACCGATTATCAGGTCGGCACCGGCGTGATGATGGGACTGCCCGGCCAGACAATGGACGATCTGGTCAATGACATCCTGTTCATGAAGGCAATCGATGTGGACATGATCGGCATGGGCCCCTACATTCCGCACCGCGATACGCCGATAGGCAAAGAAATTCCGCCTTATACCGACGAACAAAAACAGGCCGCGCTGACGCTCGGACTCAAAATGATCGCCGTGACGCGCATCGTGCTCAAGGATGTTAATATCGCCGCCGCCACCGCGCTCCAGGCCTTGGAACACGCAGGCCGCGAAATGGGACTGAAGTGCGGCGCGAACGTGATTATGCCCAACGTGACAGAGACGGAATACCGCCCGAACTACACGCTCTACGACAACAAGCCGTGCCTTGATGAAAACTCATCGATGTGCCGCGGCTGCCTGACCGCTCGCATTCAGGGCATCGGCGAAACCATCGGTTTCAACGAATGGGGCGACTCGAAGCATTATGAGAAACGCATGCGTAATTCGTAACGAGTAATGCGTAATGAGAAAATCGACCGCAAAGACGCGAAGACACGAAGCTTGGGAACCCTTTAATTCTTAGCGTCTTAGCGGTCAAAAATCTCTCCTTCTAAAAACCCTTCTCCGAAACCAGCCTTTCAGCTATTTTCCGGTCTTAATGACTAACGAACATTCAGAGCTGAATGAACACGGCATTGGATTCACTTACAGGAAGGAATAAAACATGTCTCAACATTCGATAACTCTAAAACGCGACGAAAAAAACATAGAACGCTGGGCCGTATCCGACGAAAGTATTGCAACTGTCGCTTATAATGCTTTGTCATCCATCCCTGGGATAGAAGCAAAAAGGCTAAAAATTGCTGAAGACTCGGATGAACAAGTTACGGTGACCTACAATTGGATAGGTGATCATAAATTCAACAGAATTGATGAACACTTGCATGAGTACGGTCTCGTACGAGTAAAGAAAGCGGCACCAACAACAAAGTGAATTTAGAGTCTCCTGATCCTGTCGATCCTGTTATCCCGTCAAAAACTCTTACCCAAACAGCGAGCCGTCAAAGCCCCATTGGGATGCGGGAACTTCGGAGAAGTTGAGGTAGATGCGATCGGGCGGGATCTGAAGTTTGGTTTCCAGCAGATCACAAATTTTTGCGGAGAGTTTTTCGTTCACGGCATGGGTGAGTCCACCGATGCTTTTAACTTCGACAAAGGCGGCGTTGCCAGCGGCTCCGGACATCATGAGATCGGCTTTGGATGCGCTGACCATGACGTAGGTTTCCGGCTTGCCTATGGTTTCGGCAATAATTTTTGAAAGTCCGGCCAGTACGTCCGGTGAGATTTCTTTTGAGGATTCAATTTTGATCAGCGGCATAACAATCTCCCTGTTATTCCAAACGCGCCCGGAGGTCGCGTTCCACCTTTGCGTTCTTTGTGCCTTGGCGGTCAAATTTTAAAGTGCAGGCAGAGCGGTAAGCCGGATTCTGTTTCCCGACACCCGCCTTGCGGCGTGGTCGGGATCGACCATTTATCTAATGCGATCAACCCGGAACTCAAGCGGAGCGGGCAGCTCCTTGTTCCCTATTTGATCTTGCTCCGGACGGGGTTTACCCTGCCTCCGCGGTTACCCTTGGAGCGGTGGGCTTTTACCCCACCATTTCACCCTTACC
>JBAYVX010000216.1:0-3275 GCA_041674365.1 Kiritimatiellales bacterium
ACTGACGATCGAGCCGCTCCGGATCGCCGAATATGGCGTCTTCCAGGCGCTCGAGCGTATCGCGCAGCTGTTTTTGCGACTCTTTGCGCTTGGCGGCCAGGCTCTCGATCTCGACGTATTTCGCTTCGCTGACAGCAAGCGTGATCCGCAGTGTGCCGTCTTCGGCTACCTGGGGGCAGATCGCAAGCAGATCGGCGATCTGTTGTTCGCGCTGGCCAAGCCATGACGCGTAGTCATCAAGAAAGTACCAGCCGATCAGTTGATCAGTACCCAAATCGTCGCGCAACATGCGACGGCTCAGCACAATGCCCATCAGTTCGCTGGCGCTCTGGCCGCATGTGGCCGCGCGCAGCACGATGTCACCCGATACATCATTGGCGTCGTCGATCAGGCGATCGGCAAGCGTCCGCACCTCGGCATCAGTCAGCGGCAGCTGCAGCGCCCTGATGCGGCTCATAATCATCGAGCGCAAAAGCGTCATTGGCGCGCGCGAAGATATGACTAGATTGCGCCCCTGGGTCGATATCTGCTTGTAGCGTATGACCCGGACTTGATGATTCATCAACTGACGACGATCGAGAAGCTCGTCGAAATTGACGACCCAATTGCCTAGGTCGTGAGTCTCTTCGAAGATGCGTTTGGTTCGGCCGTCGGCGAAATCGAGTTGGCGTACGGGCAAGAGGCGTTTGGATGTCGATTCATCGCGGTCACCTTTGAAAATGCTCGCGACGGCGGAGATATAGGCCCAGCCCTCAGCACTTTGTATCGGGCAGCACAGGAAGACTGCGGATTTTAGGTCGTCTCGGGCGGCCGGCCGGCGGCGCGACCAGCGTGACGGCAATAGCGTGCGAATGTCAGCTGGTTCGCCTTGTTCGAGATACCATTCAAGTTGTGCGTGACGCGATATGACATCTTGCGAAAAAACGATGTCGTATGGATGGCCGTCTTTGGGGTTTGGCGGCGGCGCCTGGTCAGCAATCACCGATATCCGCAGGCGGGCCATGAAGTCTTGAGAGGCTTCACTTGCGCTATAGGCGTCTGCCGTGGCTTCGGAGCTCAAGATCGAGCAATAAATATTACGAAGCTTCTGGCTTTCGATGTGACGCAGCAGAACTTGGCATCGAACGTCGCCCTCGTCGTCCTGCATGCCGCCGATCTTCGTCACGACCGCCTGAGGCAATCGCGCGGAATCGCAATTGAACAGTACGACCGACAGGTTGGACCGTTCGTGCGGTTGAAGGGTGAGATAGCGCTTGACAAGGTCATGGACGCAGGAGCTGCCCTCAGCTGGGTTTTCATTGGTATCGTTCTCGCCTTTGGGGTCGGCGACGGGGGGTTCATGCAGGCTGTAGTCGGCGACCACGTCGCTTACCGTAAGGAATTGTGGGCCGTCATTCGTCCAGATCGGTACGATCTCAGGGTAAAGCGCGTGCTCGAAATCATGAGCAATATCCCGGAAAAACAGCTTGGGATCGCCCTCCGCCTCGATGCTGCCGAGAACCTGGCTAACGAGATCGACGGCAAGCTTGGACTTTCGCCATATGGCGGCCAGACGCATCGGATGCCAGGGCGCGACGACGGCCGCCGGCCTGCCGCCGTCGATCGGCGCAACACCAATCATGAGCAATGGCTTGAGCAGCTTGTCGCGATTGCGATCGCCCTTGGCCAGTGTTAGGACTGCTTCGAGCAGAGCGGCGTACGCTGTCGTCTGATTGAGTACGGAATCGGCGCCGCCACCTTTCGTCGAGAAGTCGACAATTGCGAGCTTGTAGGCACTTTCAAAGGTTGTAAAAGCATCAACCAACGTCTTGGCATCCTGGGCGGAGAGATAGACTTGATCAACGCACTCTTTGAGATTCTTGCGCCAAAGCGCGTCGAGATTTCGGTCAGGTTTGGCTGTTGGCACGAATGAGCCGCGATCACGGTCGAACGCCGGCATGAACGTCTTTACGTTGGCCAAATCGATTGATTTTTCAGCGGTAAATTCGCGCTGCGTGCGGCAGGCCGTGAAGGGATTTTGGGTCAACCGTCCCCAGTCGTCGACCAGTTGGCTCGCAACGCATGAGGGGTTATAGCGCCAGATCAGCTGCGTCGAATGCTTTTGAATGCTGTCCCCGTCGGTCGCTGTCTCCAATTCGACGACAAATCTGAGCTGCAGCGCCGGCTTAGCGGTAGACGTGTTGAGCTTGTTCTTTGCCTTGTCGCCCTTTTTCCAGTCAGAGACAAGTTTGTCGAACTCGAAAAGATCCCCGACATCCCAATCGATCATCCCGCCGAACATACGACGCAGGCCGGCGTATCGGTGTGCGAAATACAGACCTGCTTCATAATTGAGAGATCGTAGGTCTCTCTTAGTTGCGGATTCGCATTTGATTTTCAGCTTGCGCTGATCGCCCGATGGCATGCGGTTGTAAAGTGGCTCCATAACCGCGCAAATGCCGGCAATGAAGTCGCTTGTTTCGATGGGGCGGCCATATACGAAGCGATCCCAAGCAGACTTCAGCTTCTTGTCGTCTTTGATTTCGCTACGGTGGGCTTCATAAAAATCCGTGTCTTCATCGATTTTTTCCGACCGCTTGGACAAGAGCTTGAGATATTCCCGTTCCTCATCCTCAAGCTTGTCCTCTTCTAGCTCACTGAAGTATTCAAGTGTGTTCTTGCCAAGGTTGAATTTCTCGCGCTGCAGGCCATCGAAGATCGGCTTTATTTGCTCCCAATCTTGTTCGGCTAAAGCTTCGGCCTGGGCGTTCCAGCCGCTGGGCGCCGCGATAAAGGCTTCGATCGCGGGATGACAGGCATTCGGTATCTGATGCGCAACTTTTTCGAATGCGTTGCGCAGATCTTCTTCGCTGAGGAGGAGCTGGCTTGAGGTCTGCTTGAGGAGCAGCCCGGATCGCCTCTTATGAGCGTTATTGAATTGCTGCTTCCATGCCGATGCATGGCCGCGCTGGCGCTCTTTGAGGCTTCCGAAGCAGGCAGGGTCGTTGGGGAGACGTAGTGCAGGCATTGCGGCACCCAGCGCATCGATGATGGGACGCCCCGCTTCCTCGGTTTCTCGGCGGGTGCGCAAAATGTAGACGGCAAAGCGGTCGATCGAGACGATTCGAAGATCACGAAGCCCGGTCAGGGCTTTTTCCCACCATTTTTGCTGTTCCTGGGCGATAGGCAGGCCTTTTGATGCCTCGCGAACCCAAAGGTCGATGCGCTCCAGTAGCTCAGGAGGGCCAAGTTTCGCAATTTCACGAATCGAGGCGTCTTCACCATGTTCGTGTTCG
>JBAYVX010000217.1:0-3261 GCA_041674365.1 Kiritimatiellales bacterium
ACCGGCGAAAGCAGCCGGATTTCATTTGCCGACCTCTCGCAACGCTGGCTGGAGGTTTCAGCCGGGTCAATGAAGCATTCTTCGCATTTTAGATTAAGCGGGGTTGTGAAAAAGCTGAATGAATTTTTCGAGCCTGTTCTGGTGCGCGGCATCACAAAAGCCGACATGGAGCAATGGGCGATAAAACGAAGCCAGGAATTGGCGGCACGTACTTTCAACTATGAGAAAGAAACGCTTGTTCGCCTCCTGGACTATGCCATGCGGGATGGCCTGATTATGGATAATCCGGCCAGAATCATCAAACGCCGCAAACAGCCAAGGCACAAAGTCGTTATCCCCACAAAAGAGCAATTCAAGGCTTTGATTGAGGCCATCCAAAACCTGACGGCCCATGCACGAGAAGCGGCGCTTCTTTGCGAGTTTCTGGCATATAGCGGTTGCCGCCGTGGTGAAGCCATAGAAATGCGTTGGGAAGATGTGAGCTTCGATTTGAAACAATTCACGGTGACAGGCGGCGAGTATGGGACAAAAAATCATGAAGTGCGAACCGTACCCCTATTCCCGGCATTGGAAGCATTCTTATTGAAGCTTCGGGATTCACTTCCTCAAAAGCCGCAACCTTCCGACCGGCTATTTTCCATTAGAAGCGCGAAAAAGGCCATGATAAGCGCGTGCCGAAACGCCGGTCTCCCTCACTTCGCCCATCATCACCTGCGGCATTTCTTCTGTAGCAACGCTATTGAAGCCGGGGTTGATTTCAAAGCGATTGCCGGTTGGCTTGGACATAAGGACGGCGGCCTGTTGGCGGCCAAGACTTACGGGCACTTGCGGGACGAACACAGCGCGTTAATGGCAAAGAAAATGACGTTTGCCGTCGGCACCCCATAAAGAAGGACAAAACGATGGAACAGGTAACACAGATAAGCAAATGAGTGATGGATATTCTTGAAGACTGGGAAAAGGAATTGTCGGATTTCTCGGTATCAAAATCCATCCAGAAAGAGCTACGCCGTTCTGTCCGAGCAAAGCTTGAGACGCTCAGAAAAATTAACGTCGATAAATTAAGCGGGTATCGCCGTTCGTAGAACATGTTGTTATATTCGACGCCACGAAAGGGGTCTCCATCGGGGCGGGTTGCTTGAAGGATTATTGTGTACAGATATAATTTGGTTTCGGTGAAATGATCAGGATTACGGATTAAGGGACGGATTATGTCTTGCTCTGAGCAGGCAAGGTCGCTAAATTATTGGCATAAAAGTTTAATATCACTGATCACGCCTGTTCGGCCAGAAAAGATGAAAAAAACGAAACAATTGCTGACCATTCTTCTTGCCTTGTGGGTGGTTGCTTCTCAGGCCGCAATCAAGACGTATCCTTACCTTACCACCGTTACCGGCTTCAGCTGGGAGAATGTATCGGTCGAGCGCATCGAAAAAGACGGTATCTATGTCTCCCACAAGGGTGGCGGTAGTAAAATCGGTTTCGAGGAATTGCCGGACAATGTCCTCAAGGACTTAGGACTCCCGCCAAGAGAGGAGATCAATCGCCAAAAGGAAATCGAGAGGAAGAAAGCGGATGAACAGCAGCGGCTGGTCGAGGAACAGAGGCAACGAGCCATCGAGCAGCAGCGACGTTTTGATGAGGAACAGAAGGCCAAAGGAATGGTGAAATTCCAAGGCAAATGGACAACGCCCTCGGAAATAAAGGAAATCGAGGCAAAGCAACGGGACAAGGAATACATCGCCAAGGCTGACGGAATCGTTATGAGTAAAGCCAGAACGAAAGTTCCTTTCAAGGTCATCCAAGCTCTTCCCGACGGCGCATTGTGTCACGCAGCAGAGTGGAACCCGGCTCTCAGAGGTTACTATTACACGGGTAACTTCTTCTTTCTTCTCGGGGCGACAAGCAAGACGTTGGCGGATGATGAGGAATACACCGAAGACCTATATTGGGCAGGGACTTACACCTATACGACTGTGAAGGGCCTTGAGAAGACCGTGAACTGCTATAGCTACAAACGGGGTTTGGCTCAACTTGCGGTTCGTTTCAAGTTTGGGTTGTTCGACAAAGTGGAGGCGGGAACAACCGCACCGTCGCACGGAGTGTCGGCCAACGAACCGGTTCTTGCCGACGTAGAACTCAAGGGATTCGGGTCCGGTTTCATCATTACCAAAGACGGTTTCTTGATCACAAATCACCATGTGGTCAGAAAAGCCAAACAGGTGAAGGTCAAGACAGAGAAAGGACTTCTCGTGGCTCGGATCCTTGCCCAAGACCCGGACAATGATATTGCTCTGCTCAAGATTGACGGGGAGTTCACACCTGCAACGTTTGCCGCTGATAAGATTGCCAGACTTGGCCAAACGGTATTCACGGTTGGGTTCCCAATGCCCGAACTACAGGGCTTCGCTCCGAAAGTGACGAAGGGCGTGATCAGCAGTCTGAGCGGAATCCAAGATGATGTCAGGATGTATCAGATTGATGCTGCCGTGCAACCCGGCAATTCCGGTGGGCCATTGGCTGATGAGAATGGCAACATCATCGGAGTGCTTGTCGCTCGACTCAACGATACGTTCGTCGCCGAGAATACGGGCAGCCTACCTCAGAATGTCAACTACTCGGTAAAGAAATCGTACACGATGGCATTCCTTGATAATAATCAGGATGCCTCGAAGCAGCTTCAGATCTCGACGGAAACGAAGAAGGTGCCTTTTGAGGAGGCCGTGGAGAAGGTCCGAAAGGCCACTGTACTCGTAATGGTGTACTGAAAAAAACGAACAGAACCAGCACCGCGAACACTACGCCGGTTCCGTTACGATTCACCGGTGACCTGAGCCCGAAAAACTGTACCAGATTGAAAGAGAGTCCTCGAGTCTTCATCATCAATCGGAAGGGGGATGCGTAGAGCACAAAGCGGCATCATCACGGCGGCGATAACCAGGGGTGGTGAAGCGATCACGCCGAGTGATCGGGAAAATGCGTGACGAGCGCCTAACAAGGCGCTGGTCATTACTCGCGGCCTACGGCCGCTCGAACGTGACAGCGCGGACGTTGGAACCATATTCATGAAAAAAGTTTTCCTATTTTTGATTCCCGTTTTTGCGTTGTTATATGGAACCGCCGATTACCTTGGCATCTGCGACAACTTGTCCGGACGAACACTTGGACAACACGGTTATGAACGCTTGCGAACATTACAATATTGGCCTAACGATTCCATTTTCAGGGATGACAAGGATTTTCACTCCATGATGAAGTTCA
>JBAYVX010000218.1:0-3241 GCA_041674365.1 Kiritimatiellales bacterium
ATGTCGAGGCCTTGTTTGGAGAGTTCTTCAGCGATCCGCTGGTCGGAAAGCGGTCGGCGGTTGCTTTCGGTGCGAACGATGGCCGCCAGCGCGCTTTTGATGGCGGCGTTGGAGATGATCCGTCCGTCGGCCTGAACGACGCCGGTGGTGAAGAAGTATTTGAATTCAAAGGTGCCCTGCGGCGTGGCCATGTATTTTCCATTGCAGGCGCGGCTGACGGTGGTTTCGTGGACTTCGAGAATGTCGGCAACCGTTTTCATGGTGAGCGGCTTCAGTCCGGCGATGCCTTCTTCGAGAAAATCTTCCTGAACCCGGACGATTTCGCATGCAATGCGGTAGATTGTGTCCTGCCTCTGGTCGATGCTGCGGATGAAAAATTTGCTTTTGGCAATTTTTTCACGGATGTATTTGCGGGTGTCGGCTGCGGTGGTTTTGTCTTTGAGCAGTTCGAGATATTTGAGACTGATGAACAGCCGCGGGTAGGGGCTTTTATTCTGGGTGACTGTCCAGACGCCCTGTTTTTTCTCCACGGAGATTTCCGGGATGACGTATTCGGTCTGATCGGCAGTGTAGTTTCGCCCGGGCTTCGGGTCGAGATCGGCAATGGCGGCGGAAAGCTCTTTGATCTTTTCGGGTTGCAGGTGCATGGCACGGGCAATCTGTTCGTACTGGTGGGCTCCGAGTTTATCAAGGTGATCGCGCACAAGGATTGCTTCGAGCGAGTCGCCTTTACCCTGATGACGGAGCTGAAGCAGGAGGCATTCTTTCAGGTCGCGGGCGCCGACACCAACCGGATCGAAGCCCTGAATGACGGTGATGATGCGGTCGAAGAGTTCTTCAGGGAATTCCGGGGTGGAGCCGATGATGCCATCAAGATCGAGCTGGAGGTAGCCGTCGTCGTCAATGCTGCCGATGAGTACTTCGGCGATACCGCGCTCGCGGGCGTCGAGTCCAGCGAGTGCCAGCTGTTCCAGCAGGTGTTCCTGAAGCGATGCGGCGCCCTCGATGGAATCCATCATGAACTGATAACGCTCGTCATCGGCCTGCGAGGAGCGGACTTCACGGTTACTGCGGAAATCGGCATCCCATTCGGCCAATTCAGTCAGTTCGCCGATTTCGCGCTCTTCGCGCATTTCGTCACGGGCGGCTTCGTCGAAGTCGGTGGTTTGTTCCACCTCGGGAGCTTCCCGTTCCAGGGTGGGGTTCTGATCCATTTCCTCACGGATCATGGTCTGGAGGTCGAGAATAGGGGCTTGCAGGATTTTAAGGGACTGGAGCATTTGCGGAGTGAGCGACTGCTCCATCCGCTGCACCTGAACGTGTCCTAGATACTGCTCTGCCATTTGGATTTACAAACTCCCCGTCCTGTCTAACAATTGCACGCTAATCAATAACACAGAACAGCCCCGGCTGTAACATCCAATTTATAATTCTATGAACTTGAAACTTTGTGTACTGGCCAGCGGCAGTTCGGGTAATTGCACGTTTATCGGCACTGAAACGACCCGCATCCTGATTGATGCAGGACTTTCGGCCCGCAAAACGGCGGAACGGCTGGCCGAAATCGGCGAACGGGTGGAAGACATCAACGCGATCTGCGTGAGCCACGAGCATGGCGACCACATCGCAGGTATCCGCGTACTTCAGAAAAACCACAGCATTCCGGTTTATGCGAATGGCGGGACGTTGGAGTGCATTGGTGGCGACGTGAAGGGAGCGCGCTTCACCACCGGTTCATCGTTTTCAATCGGGGATTTTTCGATCCATCCATTCCCGGTGCCGCACGATGCCGCCGACCCCGTAGGATTTATTTTCTCGGCGGGAATCTTGAATATCGGCATTGCAACGGATATCGGGATGGTGACGAACGCGCTGCGCGAACGGTTGCGTAAATGTCACGCTGTAGTGATTGAGGCAAATCATGACGAAAGCCTTTTGCATGAGGCAAACCGGCCCTGGAGTCTGAAGCAGCGCATTCGCGGCAATCAGGGGCACCTCTCCAACCGGGCGGCGGCGGCGCTGATGGCCGAAATTGCCGGTGACGGGTTGCAGCATCTTTTTCTTGCACACCTGAGCGCGGATTGTAACAGTCCGCACCATGCCAAAACGACCTTTGAAACCCTGCTGTCCGAGGCAGGCCATTCGCATGTCACCGTGCGGCTGACAGGTGCTGACGGTGTCAGCGAACAACTGATTTTAGAAGGATAAATATTATATGCCGAACCGCTCGAACGAACGGCTTGAACAGAAACTGCTGAAGGTGATCTCGAAAGAGGTGCGCGGGAAACGCGTCTCCTGTCTGCGTGGATTTCTGAAGTCGCTTTCCTGGCTTTTCAGTGCGCTGGTACAGTTGCGCCTGATGCTTTTCAAACATCGTATTGTCCGCGCCAGTACGCTCGGGTGTCAGGTCATCAGTGTTGGCAACGTGACCGTCGGCGGGACCGGCAAGACGCCGATTGTGGAAACCTTTGCCCGCTCATTGCAGCAAAAGGGCCGCAAAGTCGCCATTTTAAGCCGAGGCTATAAAAGCCGTAAAACACCGCTGTGGGAAAAGATTCTTAAAAAAGAAGAACGCCTGCCGCGCGTGGTGTCGGATGGACAGCGTCTGCTGCTCAACTCTGATCTCGCGGGTGATGAGCCATACATGCTGGCTTCCAATTTGCCGGACGTGGTGGTGCTGGTGGATAAAGACCGCGTCAAATCCGGAAAATACGCGATTAAGAAATTCGGTTGCGATACGCTGGTGCTCGACGACGGCTTTCAGTATCTCAAACTTCAGCATCGGCTCGACATTGTACTCGTGGATTACACCAACCCGTTTGGTTACAGCCGTGTTCTGCCGCGCGGTCTCCTTCGTGAACCGATGCGGAACCTTAAGCGGGCCGGATTTATCTTTATCACGAAGTGCCCGCCGGAAGGCGCACCGGAGCTCAAGGCAAAATTACGTGAGCTGAATCATCACGCTGAAATTTCCGAGTGCCGTCACAGCACGAAATACCTTGAAAACCTCTATACCCGCGAGCGGGTGGAACTTCGTTTCCTCGCCGGGAAAAAAGTTGCGGCGGTGTCAGGAATTGCCGTGCCGGAAGGGTTTGAGAACGGTTTAAGGCAGCTCGGGGCGGAGATTGTTCACAGCGCTCAATATGCCGACCACCACCGTTATACCCAGCAGGAAATCATCGAGACCATCAACCATGCAGCTGGAGCCGGAGCCGAGTTGATTATTACCACCGAGAAAGAC
>JBAYVX010000219.1:0-3238 GCA_041674365.1 Kiritimatiellales bacterium
CGCGCCTTCCAAGGCGGTCGGGTAGTTAAACTTGCGCCCCAGATAGAGCGAACTCGGGCCGTCGTGGTGCTTTTCGCCGATTGCCCGAATGGTCTCTTTTTTCTGAATTACGTAATGAACCGCATCCGGAACTTCCTGCAAATCAGCAAGATACGCCTTAATCTGCTCCGGCGTCAGATTGCCGCGCACACCGGCCACATACAGCGCAAACAGTGCAAACGCCATCAATTGCGCTGTGTAGGCCTTCGTCGAAGCCACACCGATTTCCGGGCCGCAGTTCGTAAAGAAAACCGCATCGCTCTCGCGCACCACCGAACTGCCTTCGACATTACAAATTGCGCAAATCCGGCAGCCCCACTCTTTGGCCATACGGATCGAAGCCAGCGTATCGGCCGTTTCACCCGACTGCGAAACCGGAATAATCAGCGTGCCGGGATCAATCTTCGGATCGCGATAGCGGAATTCGCTGGCCAAATCGGTTTCGACTGCGATGCCGGTCAGATTTTCGAGTAGAAGCTTGCCGTACATTCCCGCGTGATAGGCCGTGCCGCAGGAAACAATCATAATGCGGTTGAGCTTGCGGAAATAGTCCGGGCTCAAACTCGATCCGATATCAATCTTCCCGTCTGCCGAAACATGTTTATCCAGCATCGCCCGCAGAATCCGCGGCTGCTCGTGGATCTCCTTCAGCATGAACGTCTCAAAACCGGCACACTCGGCATCCTCTGCCCGAAAACGGATCTCTTTAACTACCGGAACAACCACAGTGCCATCAATCGTGAAAATTTCGACGCCATCTGCGCGTAAAACAGCCATTTCGCCGTCATTCAAATAAATCGCCTTTTTGATCCGGTTGATAATGGCCGGGACATCGCTGGCGATAAAATTCTCGTTTTCGCCCAGTCCGATAATCAGCGGACTGCCCTTGCGGGCACAATAAATGGCGTCCGGCTCATCGCGGAACAGAATGCCCAGCGCATAGGCACCGCGCAACCGCCGAAGCGTAAGCCGGAGCGCCTCGACCGGCGATTTTGCGCCATCCTTCAGCGCCTGAGCAATCAGGTGCGGCACCACTTCGGTGTCGGTTTCAGAAAGAAACTTATGTCCTTTGGCAAACAGTTCTTCGCGCAGTTCGGCGTAGTTCTCAATAATCCCGTTATGCACAACCGCTACCGCTTTGTCCGAACTGAAGTGCGGATGGGAATTGATCTGCGAAGGTGCGCCGTGCGTTGCCCAGCGGGTATGCCCGATACCTCGGCTTCCCTGAACCGGATCCGCCGCCAGCATCTTTTCCAGATTCGCCAGTCTCCCGACCTCTTTGCGTGACGCGATTTTTCCGCCGTTGAGTACGGCAATACCCGCTGAATCGTATCCCCGGTATTCCAGACGCTGAAGGCCGTCAACCAGAATCGGTGCCGCTTCTTTACCGCCAATATATCCGACTACTCCGCACATAATCCTCAACTCCCTCTAAACCCCATAAAAACAGAACCGCAGTCTGCCTGATAAACGCCCTGAAAACAAAACTAAAAACCGGCCGGACGCCCCGGCCGATCTGCGGCACATTTGCATAGAAAATGGTTGCACGCCGCAGGCTTTTCCTGTTTCATCCCCGCTTCACCGAACCATTGAGGAAATTGATTTATGGCAAAAACGAGCAGTATCGTTAAAAACAACAAGCGCATGAAGCTGGTCGACAAGTACTACGCCAAGCGCATAGAACTTAAAACCATCATTCACAACCCGAAAACGTCCTACGAAGACCGTATGGCCGCTTTCGACAAACTGCGCAAACTGCCGCGCAACGCCAACCCGGTTCGTGTCCAAAGCCGCTGCCGCGTAACCGGCCGACCGCGCGCCGTCTATAAAAAGTTCGGTCTCTCCCGCATCACCCTGCGCGAAATGGCATCCAACGGGCTCATCCCCGGTATGACCAAAGCCAGCTGGTAAAAAAGAAATCCTCGTTCGGTTCAAAACGCCTCGGATTCATCCGGGGCTTTTTTTGTATCGCAACGTAATGCGTAACGAGTAATACGTCACTGGGAATCTTAATGCCGCATTACGTTGCGATACAAAAAAGCCGGCTCTCAAAAGAACCGGCTTATCTGATCAGAAAATCAGTTTTCTTAGGCCTTGGTCACGAGACCATCGCGGATCGCCTTGGCGGAAACCCAAACGCGGCGAACCGTACCGTTTTCGTCCTTGATGCGAACATGCTGAAGATTTGCTTTAAATACGCGTTTCGTGGCGCTGGTCACGTGCAGGCCGATACCGCCTTTGCTTTTCCGCAACCCTTTACGAACAATCCGGCGGCCTGAAACCGTTCCCTTACCTGTCACTGCACATTTAGCCATGGTCTTTCCTCACAATCTGAAAATTTACCTCAAAGAGTGGCGTAATCTACGGACTGACCCGTCCCTTGGCAAGCGCCAAATCACACCAATTCCGCAAACACCGCATCGCTCACAAAAAGTGCATCCTCCGACAGCCGGACGCGGCTTCCATCGATCACCAGCAACCCTTCTTTTTCCAAGGTTCGGAAACTTTCCTGCTGGTTTTTCCAAACCTTGGAAGAAACTTCCACGCCCGCGATCTGCCCAGCCCCATCACCAGCGTTTCGCGCGCCTTCGCCTCCGGATCGAGCGTCTCTTCAAATTCACGGCGCGGACCGTTCGCGCAATAATCGTCCAGGTCGGCGACGTTTGCCCAGCGCGTTCCCTTCCAGTGCGAATGGGCCGCCGGGCCGCATCCGATGTATTCGCCGCCGTTCCAATAGAGCTGATTATGCCGGCACTCAAAGCCCGGCTTCGCGAAATTCGAAATCTCGTAGTGCACAAAACCGACTTTCTTCAGTCGCGCGCGGATCCAGTCGTACATCTCCCGCTCCAGCGAATCATCCAGCCTCGGCAGATTGAGCTTCGTCAGCGGCGTGCCCTCTTCGTACATCAGATTATAAATCGCAATGTGCTCGGGATTCAGCGCCAGCGCCCGTTCGAGGTCGGACTCCAGCATTTCCATTGTCTGACCCGGAATCCCGAACATCAGATCAACGCTGATATTTTCGAACCCGGCCGCGCGCGCCAGCCGGAAGGCCGACTCCGCCTCTTCCGCCGTGTGAATCCGCCCCAGCGTTTCCAAACATTGGAATTTAAACGACTGCACCCCGATCGAAAGCCGGTTCACGCCGTTTCGCCGGAGCAGCGAAAACCGTTCGGCATCGACGGTTCCCGGATTCGCC
>JBAYVX010000220.1:0-3211 GCA_041674365.1 Kiritimatiellales bacterium
AGGTGCTGATGCGTTTCAGGAATGGATCGATCGCATTTGCTTTAAGTAAAACGCTGTCTGTTTTTCCAAACATTGGAAAAACCGGGATAAACGTTTCAAACCTTGAAGCCTCAAGTCTGCTGCCTCAGGCCTTCTCCTATATCCGTTCCGGCGTTTCAATGCCGAGCAGGGCAAGGCCTTTTTTCAGAATCGCAGCCGTCAGAGTGCAGAGGCGGATGCGGCTTTCACGCGGGCCTTCGTCGGCTTTGAGGAAGGGAACGTTCTGGTAGAAGGAGCTGTAGGCCTGAGAGAGGTCGAAGAGGTAGTCGGCCATGACGCTGGGACGATCCAGATTGGCCGCCGCGACGACGGCCGCGGGGAAGCGGGTGAGTTTGAGCGCGAGGCGGCGTTCCTGTTCTTCCGTGATCACGATGGGGAATTCGTCGGGGTTTTTGTTCGGGAACTGCGCGGCATATTTGTCGCGGACGCTGGCGATGCGGGCGTAGGCGTATTGCAAATAGGGCGCGGAGTTGCCGTCCATGGCGAGCGCTTTTTCCCACGTAAAGGTGACGAGACTCTGCGGATTCTGGCTGAGGTCGGTATATTTGATGGCGCCGATGCCGACGGCGCGGGCGACGTCGCGCTGCTGCGCTTCATCCATGTCCGGGCTGGAAGCTTTGACGACTTCGAGCGCGCGGGCCTCGGCTTCGTTGAGCAGTGCTTCGAGTTTGATGACGTTACCCTCGCGGGTGGAGAAGGTGGCTTCGGGCAGGCGCATGAGGCCGAACCAGACATGGGTGAGTTTAGTGGGAACGCCGAGCTTTTTGCAGATGTGGAAGAACTGCTTGAAGTGGAGCTGCTGGCGTTCGTCGGTGACGTAGATGATTTCCGAAGGTTGGAACTCTTCGGTGCGCGAGATGACAGTGGCGATGTCGGTGGTGGTGTAGTTGTAGCCGCCGTCGCTTTTACGGACGATAGCGACGTTGAGTCCGTCGTCTTCGAGGTTGCAGACGAGTGCGCCTTCGCTTTCGCTGGCAAGGCCTTCTTTTTTCAGCCGTTCAACCGTTCCGGCGAGCTGGTCGTTATAAAAACTTTCGCCGCGGTAGAGGTTGAAGGAGACGTCGAGGCGTTTGTAGATGCGGTTGAATTCGCTGAGTGTGAGCTCAATAAATTTTTCCCAGAGCGCCCGGTTTTCTTTGTCGCCTTGCTGGAGTTTGACGAGCTCGGCTTTGGCGCGATCGCGCCAGGTGTCGTCTTCTTTGGAGAGGTTGTAGCTTTTGACGTAGATTCGTTCGAGTTCTTCAACGGGCGCGGTTTTGAGCGCCTGCGGATCGGCGAATTCGCGGTAGCCGAGAATGATGAGGCCGAACTGGGTGCCCCAGTCGCCGAGGTGGTTGTCGGCAATAACGTTGTAGCCGAGGGCTCGGTAGAGGCGGTCGAGGGCGTTGCCGATGACGGTGGAGCGGATGTGGCCGATGTGCATCGGTTTGGCGACGTTGGGGCTTGAGTAGTCGATGATGACGGTTTGGTTTTTTCCAAGGTTTGGAAGTCCGAGCTTTTCGTCGGCTTGCATCGCTTCGAGCTGGCCGGCCAGCGCGGCGGTTTTCAGTGTGATGTTGAGAAATCCGGGATCGGCGATTTCAATTTTTTCGACGAAGTCCGGCAGGACGGCGTTTTCAACAAACTTTCGTGCCACAGCGCGCGGATTGGTTTTCAGTTCTTTAGCGAGTTTCATGGCGGCTTCGCACTGGCAGTCGCCGAAATCTTCGTTCCGGGACGGAATGACCGCGAGTGGAACCGCCCGCAGGTCGGCAACGGGGAAGCAGGCGGCGAACGTTTCCGCACACCAGGCGGAGAGCTGTGTTTCAAGTGAGTTTATTTCTTTTTTCATTCTGTTTCCTGTGCTGAAAGCAGGGCGGATGGAACCATATTTTAGAATTCAGTTAAAGCGCCTTTTCCGGTTGAATAGAGCTTGCATTCGGGAGTCGTAGAATTAGAGTCCGTTCAACGCGATGGGGAAGTGCGTATAAGAATTATTGAAAGGGAATACAAATGATTGCTAAAAAGAAAACAACGAAGAAGACAGTAAAGAAGGCACCGGTTAAAAAAACCGCCGCGACCAAGCCTGTTTCCGTGAAATCTGCTGTGCCGAAGAGTGCGGCAAAGAAAACTCCGGCAAAGAAGGTTTTGGCCGAAACAGCCGCAGCGAAGAAGCCGGTTGTTCCTCGGGAACGGTTCTATGCAATGATCAGCGAAGCGGCCTATTTCTCAGCCCAGAACGATGGAAACAAAAAAGGTTCTGTTGAGTACTGGATTGAGGCAGAAGCAGCTGTGCGCGCTAAGTTCAACGTTGCATAAGACGCTGTCATTCAAACGAGAGACCCTGTCCTGAAAGATGGGGTCTTTGTTTGTCAGATAAGATGTTTTTTTGCGAAAGCTCTTCCGGATCCTGATTTCAGATAATGCTCAAACTTCAGAGCCTGCGGTTTATTTTCAAACGAACAGTGCCAAGCAACCTTCCATGGGCGGTATCGGGATGTTGCCGGTGTGCTCCCCTCATTGTGACGCCTTAGCCGAGTCTCCATGTCAGCCGATGAAAACCCAATGTAGGTTCGATCTTCAGTTTGGCTTTGCAGAATATAGACATGATACATACTGGTAATTTAGCCAGGAACCTCGATAAAGAAAAGCCCGCCTTCGCTAAAGCTTCGCGCGGGCAACCTCCGCTCTTGTTCGATTACCGCTGGCGCGCCAACCGAAACAAGCAAAGCCAACTTTTCAGTTGGCTTTGACGCGAAGGTTGGTAGCGGGGCTGGGATTTGAACCCAGGACCTTCAGGTTATGAGCCTGACGAGCTACCAGACTGCTCCACCCCGCAGTTATTTGCGAAGGGGGGAAGATAGACTTTATTTGATTCCACACAAGCACTTTTTTCCAAACCCTGTAAAAACCCGGGAATCTATCGGGTTTCCGTGTGTAATTACAGGTTGTTGTGCTTTGAGCCGGCGGATGAAAAGTCAGAGATAATTTCTGAATATAAACGATCCCGATGTGATTATACTGAATATATCAATGCGGCATTGCAGCGGATGGCTCTATTGCAGTTTATACACCGGCAGTTTCCAGAGGTCGGGTTGCCGGCTTTTTCGTATTTATACCACGATCAGCCCCATGCGGAGCGTGCAATTTGTGCCGGAGCGTCGGGATACATTTCGGTGGATGAATCCGGTTC
>JBAYVX010000221.1:0-3209 GCA_041674365.1 Kiritimatiellales bacterium
GAAATATCGAGGTGCGCCAGCACATCCGGAGTTGAAAACGTCACCAGAAAATAGATCAGCAGCTGAAAGACCACGTCGATCATCGGCGTCATCGACACCTCGATCATCGCCTCTTCACGTTCTCTTCGCTTGCGTCCCATGCTTTATCCTTCGTCGCAACAAAACTGATTTTGTAAAGCCCGGCGGAAGTGCAGGCGTCGAGCACGCGCTTCACATCCGTATGATGCGACGCGGCATCGGCGCGGATGCGGATCGGAATCGATGGTCCACGCTCGCCGTATTCCGTCACGGTTTTTGAAAGCACCTTGCGCAGCTTCGTTTCGGAAAGCCGCGTGCGCGCGATGGAAATTTTCCCTTTGTCATCCACCTCGATCGTAATGGTGCGCGGATCTTTTTCCTCGGCGATCATCGGGCCGTGCGGCGAGTCCGGCAGCAGGATGGCTTCATTGATCGCCTCCTGCTCCAGTTGCACGGTGCAGACGAAGAAAATAATCATCTGGAACACGACGTCGATCATCGGCGTCATGTTGATGTTCCCGGATGGCTGTTTAAACCGTTTCATATCACTTTAGCTTTTTCATCAACTCCATCGTCAGCGCTTCCATTGAAATAATAATTTTTGTAGCGCGGTTGCGGAAAAAGGAAAAAAAGCCGAGCGCGGGCACGGCGATCACCAGCCCGGCGGCGGTCGTATAGAGCGCCTGTGAAATATTGGTGGCGAGCATCGCGTTCTTCGCCGCGCCCGCTTCGGTGCCGAGCGTGGCGAACGCCATAATCATCCCCTGCACCGTTCCGAGCAGGCCGAGCATCGGCGCAAGATTTCCGACGACGTTGAGGTAGTTAACACGCTGCAAAAGTTTTTCACTTTCCAGATCGGCCGCCGCGCCGATAGCATCCTGCGCCGCTTCGGTGCCGTCGGATGCATTGCTGAATCCGGCGGTCAGAATATTTGAAAACGCGCCCGGTTCTTCGCCGCACAACTCAATCGCCTGCTGAATATTTTTTGCATCCAGCGCTTCACGTACGCCGCCAACCAGCCCATCGGGAATGATGCGCGTCTCGCGAATCTTAATGAACGAGTCGACGATCAGATGCGTACCCGCAACGGAGAGCGCGGCCAGCGCCAGCCAGAGCACCACGCCGAGAAAACCGCCGGACATCACAACCTCCAGAAAGCCGGATCCTTTACTGAGCATCTCGGCTTTTGCGGCGGCATCATTCATCACAACGTCCTGCGCAAAACAGCCGGAGGAAAAAATCAAACCGACCGCTATTCCAATATTCCTTCGTTCCATTATTCCTCTCCCTTCTTAGCCATTTGAGCAAACTCCGAATCCGGGAACTCTTTAATCACCTTCTGAAAATATTCTGCTGCGCGCGGATCGTTCAGCTTCTTCAGCGCGACGGCGGTTTTATATGTTGCTTCCGGCAAGACATCCGCCTGTTCCTTAAACAGGATTGCCGTGCGCAGATAATCAAGCAGCGCTTCCTCGTACTGACCCGCCGCGGCTTTCATATCGCCGCGCACAATCTGGGCGCGCGCGGCGGCTTCGCGCGAACCCGATGCGATATCTTCATCCACCAGCGCGGCGGTTTCTTTAATGTATCCCGCTCCGAGCAGCGCCTGCATATAATTGGCCCGCTCTGCCGGAACTTTTTTCAGCTGAGGCTGCACCGCGAACAGCACTTCGTATTCCGTGACTGCCGCCGGAAAGTTTTTCCGCGCCAGCTCTACGCGCGCGAGCATCTGACTCGCGCGCTGATCCCAGCCGAGAAATTTGTACTGCTCTTTCACGCGCTGCAGAATGGCGGCTGCACCGTCGAGATCTCCGCTCTTCGCCATCGCCTCCACCTGAAACATTTCTTTCGGCTTATCGGCGAACGCCTGCCGATAGGTGCCGGGACGGAACGTTAGCGTCTGACTGTTCGGCGTGGTCAGCAGAACCGTTCCGTCTGCCGTCGACTGAATTGCCGAACCGTCAATCCGTGTTCCCGCCGAATTGATCACAAACGGAGCCGCCTGAGCCGACGCGGTAAAGAACAGAACCGCGAATGAACGCGAATAGACGCGAATCATTCTCCATAAAAAACATTGGCGATCATTCGTGTTCATTCGCGGTTTTCTCCTGTTGTTTTGCGCGGTCACAGAACTGTTGGGTTTCATTGATTTTTCCAAACATTGGAAAATCTTTTTCCAGCCGGTCGGCATCGGTTAATAAATCCTGTGGACGGTTGAGTTCGAGATAGAGCGGCAGGCTTTCATACAACGCTTCTGCAACAAGGTCTCCGTATTTCTCGGAATCGGCCAGCAGCGCGACGCGCTGGAACGAGGCGAGTTTTTCCGCAGGATCGGTCTGCGCTCGGCCGAGTTCGAGGCTGGCGCGGTTGAGCAACAGCTCGTCGGAAGCGAAGCTGAGCACATCACTCAGTACGCGCACGGCGTCCGCATTTTTTTCGGCGGCGGCATACGCGCGGCCCTGCACCAGTTTGGCTTCAAAATAAAATGAAGACTCAGGCCAGCTGCTGAGCAATGTTTCCAATGTTTGGAAACTTGCTTCGTATGCGCCGGTTTCAAACTGTGCCTGTCCGCGATAGAAAAGCGCAGGTTCGAGAAACTGCCGCGCGCTCTGCTCGTCGAACACGGCCAGCGTGTCGAGAGCATCATGACAACGCTTCAGCTCCATCAGCGCCGATCCTTTGGCGAGTTGCGCCTGCGGTATAAATTCCGAACCTTGGAACGTTTCGATGAAGCGGTCGAACGCCTTCACCGCATTTTCCTGTTCGCCGAGTTTGGCAAGACAGACGCCCTGATAGAAAACGCTCTTTTCTAAAAACGGTTTGCCGAAGTCCGCCGCTTCGCTGGAATTCTCCGCCGCCTTGTTCAGCGATTTTTCCAAGGTTTGGAAGCAGGCTGAGCCTGCACTCCATAATTCCTGATGCCGGTATGATTCTCCAAGCACGAAGCGGGCGCGCGTCTGTTTCTGGAAATCGGTTTCGGTGGTCAGCACTTTTTCGAAGCGTTCGGCGGCGACGGCATAGTTTTCTTTTTCGTACGCGTTCCATGCGAGGCGGCTGAGGGCGCGCGCGGCGTAGGGGCTGTCGGGATAGTTTTCCAAACATTGGAAAAGGTAAGCTTCATTTTTCCGAAGTCCGGAAAGCGTGTAGAGTACGGCCGGTGCACGGGCGTTTTGCGGAAAGAATTCGAAATA
>JBAYVX010000222.1:0-3187 GCA_041674365.1 Kiritimatiellales bacterium
CGCCTTGAGCTCATCGCCGAACTGCTCATCAAATACGAAACGCTCGACGGCGACCAGGTTATGGAAATCCTCGAAACCGGCAAAGTGCCCGAAGAGCTGCTCAAAAACGGCAACGGCCACACCGCCAATGTGCCCACTGTACCGGAACAGGTTAAAGAAGCGCTCAATCCGAAGGAACCATTGGAAGTCATCCCGGATGCGCCGCCTTCCGACGAGAACCCTCCTGCCGAATAACGTTTTTCCAATGGTTGGAAAATAAAAAAGCCGCCCGGAATGGGGCGGCTTTTTGTTTAACGGCGCGGGCCGGAGCGGCGGGGCGGCGGACGGCCGCCTGGACGGGAGCCGCCGCGCGCAGGCGGGCGGCTTTCGCGGTGCGGGACTTTGCGTACCGGTGGAGGAAGGACGAGCATTTCCTCTTCCGGCATGATGCAGGGCAGGCGTTTGCCGAGCAGTTCTTCAATCGCGGGCAGTTCAAACGATTCTTTTTCGCAGGCGAAGGTGACGGAGATACCTTTTTTACCGGCGCGGCCGGTGCGGCCGATACGGTGAACGTAGTCGTCGGCCTGCGAGGGAATGTTGAAGTTGATGACGTGGGTGATGTCGTCGACGTGGATGCCGCGCCCGGCAACGTCGGTGGCGACGACGAGTTTGCAGCGTCCGTCTTTGAAGTCAGCCAGAATGCGCTGGCGTTTGTTCTGGGCGACGGCGCCGGAGAGAATTTCGCAGTCGATACCGTAGCGGTAAAGGGCGTCGGAAAGGCGCTCGGTCTGATCGCGGCGGTTGGTGAAGATGAGCGCGGAGCTGTCGCCGACCTCTTTTTTGAGGATGTTATAGAGCAAGGCGAATTTCTGGTCATCGGTGACGATGTAAACCTGCTGGTCGATCAGCTTGGTGGCGTTTTTGTCGGGCTCGATTTCAATTTTTCCGGGATCGGTCATCCAGGCGGCGGCGAGGCGCATGACTTCGTCGTCGAGCGTGGCGCTGAAGAGCAGGGTCTGACGGTTTTCTTTGGGCGGGGTTTTATAGACGATTTTGCGGACGTCGGGGATGAAGCCCATGTCGAGCATGCGGTCGGCTTCGTCGATGACGAGGACTTCGACTTCGCGCAGGTTGATAACACCCTGGCTGGCAAAGTCGATGAGGCGGCCGGGTGTGGCGACGATGATGTCAACGGGCTGTTCCAGAACGCGGCGCTGTTTGTCGTAGTCGATTCCGCCGTAGACGGCGACAGTTTTAAACGGGGTGTATTTGCTGAGCTTTTCGGCATCGTCGCGGATCTGCATGGCGAGTTCGCGCGTCGGGGCGAGAATCAGCGCGCGGGGCGTTCCGGGTTTAGGCGCCTCCTGCCTGTTTTTCATGAAACGGGCGAGAATGCACAGCAGAAAGGCTGCGGTTTTGCCGGTTCCGGTCTGCGCTTTGCCAGCCATATCTTTGCCCGCGAGGGTGAGCGGCAGGATTTCAGCTTGAATCGGGGTGCAGTATTGGAAGTTCAAATCAGCAATGGCGTGAAAGATATCGACCGGAAGATTCATGTCCTGAAAGCGGGTTTTGCCTTCTTTCGGTTCAACCTGAAATGTGGCCGGATCCCAGGGTTCAGCAATTTTTCGGGTCGGCTCGGGATGGGGTGCTTTTTCTCTGGCGTGCTGATTTGCACGTCCGGGATTGCGTCCGTGTCCGCCGCGATGGGTGCTGTGCTTGCGTGGATCGCCCGCTTTGGGCTGCTGTTTTTGAGCCGGCTTTTTGGCTTCAGTGGCCGGTTTGGCTGTGGCTTTGGACTGCGACGGGCGATAAACTTCCTGCTTTTTGAACAGTTTTCCGATTTTTTCGATGAAAGAAGGCATGAACTAATTTTCCGATTTCTGATTTTGGATTGCCGACTGAAGCGCGAGAATGCGACCGGAACCGGCAAATCCATTAAGAGGGTGGGAATTAAAAAGGTTTCCTAATTATTTTGCTATAAATAAATTGGAATTTAAAATCAGGCGCTTTTGGAGGCCGGAGAGGATTTTCATGAAGATTGCCTGTTTAGATTTGGAGGGGGTGCTTGTTCCGGAAATCTGGATCAACGTGGCTGAACGCACCGGCATTAAGGAATTGCGCGCCACAACCCGTGATATTCCCGACTATGATGTGCTGATGCGCCAACGTTTAGCGCTTCTGGATCAGCATGGCCTGAAACTCGCGGATATTCAGGCGGTCATCGCCGATATGGGGCCGTTGCCCGGCGCTCACGATTTTCTCAACCGCCTGCGCGAAAAATTCCAAGCGATCATTCTTTCCGATACCTTCTATGATTTTGCTGCGCCGCTGATGAAACAGCTTGGCCACCCGACGCTTCTTTGCCATCGCCTCAAAATTGATAGCGATGGTCGAGTGGCCGGCTACCGTCTGCGCATGCCCGACCAGAAACGTGAAGCAGTCAAAGCTTTGCATCACCTGAAGTTTAAAGTGATTGCCGCCGGTGATTCTTATAACGACACCTCCATGTTGGCCGAAGCCGATGCCGGCATCCTCTTCCGTCCGCCGCAAAACGTGATTGAACAATTTTCGCAATTCCCTGTCACAACAACGTATGATGAACTGTACAGTGCATTCAATTCGCTCGCTGAAAAAATTTAAAAAGGAGTACAAACCCCATGGTTCGCAAAGAAAGACACACAATTAAGCATCTGATCCAGTTGCAGGATCTGATCGTCGCACGCGCACAGCAGCAGGCGTCTATGCCCAAAGCCCGCCTGGAGCAGCTCGACAAAAGCGTTTCCACGTTGGCCGGGGAGCTTTCGGCAGAACTCAAAACACACTTTAACCGGCTCCTAAAGAAGAACATTGAAGCCATTGTTCCGATTACCGGGGAAAATTGTTCCGGTTGCGGCTATGCGTTGACTAAAACCATGGTCAACAGCATCAACGGCGGCGACGAACTCAACCGCTGCCCCAACTGCACCCGCATCCTCTATGCGCCCGATGTGCCGCTCACCCGCAACTCGCCGCGCCGCCGCTGGGGCGATCCCGTCAAACGCGGCATGGAACGCTTTTCCTCACCCGAATTGATGATCCCTTCGCTCAAAGGAACGACCAAAGAAGAAATTCTGCTCGAAATGTGCGACAACCTGCGCGAACAGGGCTACGTCGAAAGCTGCGACGATCTGCACGCCGCCGCGCTCCGCCGCGAAGCGATTGTTTCCAC
>JBAYVX010000223.1:0-3177 GCA_041674365.1 Kiritimatiellales bacterium
GATGAAGAAAAGAAAGAAGAAGTTAAAGAAGAGGAAGTGAAGGCAGAGGAGCCGAAAGAAGAAGCACCTGCCGAGGAAAAAGCAGAAGAGCCAAAAGAAGAGGCGCCTGCTGAAGAGAAAAAAGAAGAAAAAGCCGAAGAAAAGCCTGCTGAAAAACCAGCCCTTTCCGGTAAGTTCAAAGATTTGATTAAAGAAATCGAAGAGCTTTCTGTTGCTGACTTGGCAGAGTTAGTCAAAGCTCTCGAAGAGAGATTCGGCGTTTCTGCTACAGCACCAGTTGCCGTGGCAGGAGCAGCTGCCGGAGCAGGAGTACCTGCTGCTGAAGAAAAATCAGCATACACCGTTATGCTTAAAGATGGCGGGGCTCAGAAAATTGCCGTCATCAAGGCAGTTCGAGAAATCAACCAAGATCTTGGGTTAGTTGACGCTAAGAACCTGGTTGATAGCGCGCCAAAAGAAATCAAAAAAGACCTTCCTAAAGAGGAAGCAGAAGAAGCAAAGAAAAAGCTTGAAGCAGCTGGTGCGACAGTAGAATTGGTCTAAAGAACGTTCGCATATTAACATGAAACCACGCAGTTCTCGCCTCCAGCGGGCGAGTCTGCTCAGTCTCGGCAAACTGTCCCTGCGGGAACCAAGCCAGTTTGCCTACGTCACGGCTTTCATAGCCAATATGCTCACCCATATGAAATAAGGATCAGCCCCGCTACTGCGGGGCTGATTTCGAAAAATGTTCGAATACAAAATTAAGACAAGTTCAAAAAAATCAAAAGCTCGTATTGGCGAGTTTACAACACCGCACGGCGTTATCGAAACGCCTGTTTTTATGCCGGTAGGAACTGTTGGTGCCGTAAAGACATTAAAGCCAGGTGATCTTGAAGAATTGGGGGCTCAAATTATCTTGGCCAATACTTACCATCTTTGTTTGAGACCAGGTGAAAATTTAATCAATAAAGCTGGTGGTCTCCACAAATTTACGAGATGGAACAAACCGATGTTAACAGATTCTGGCGGTTTTCAGGTCTTTTCGCTTGGAGAAGGGAAGAGAGATAAAAGGGGAGATGGCAATTTGAAAAAAGCAGAGATATCCGAGGAGGGTGTAACTTTTTATTCTCATTTGGATGGTTCAAAGAATTTTATTTCTCCGGAAATATCAATTGAGATCCAAGAAAAATTGGGCGCCGATATTATTATGGCCTTCGATGAGTGCCCGCCTGGACAGGCTAAAAAAAACGATGTCCTAAGAGCCACAGAAAGAACTAAGAGGTGGCTTTTGCGGTGCATTAAAGCAAAAAAAAATAATTCCCAAGCGCTTTTTCCGATTTGCCAAGGAGGAATATACCGCAATTTAAGAGAGGACTCGGCTAAATTTATAAATGATCTAAATTTACCGGGGAATGCAATTGGCGGCGTTTCTGTCGGCGAGAAAAAAAAAGATATTTATTTAGTTACAGATTGGTGCACGAATATTTTATCCGAAAAAAAACCTCGCTACTTAATGGGTATAGGATATCCAGAGGATATCGCAGAGGTTATACCACTTGGCGTAGATATGTTTGACTGTGTTTTGCCGACCCGGCTGGCAAGGCATGGAACGGTTTGGCTTAAATCGAAAAATTCAAAGAAACTTAAAAACCTTCAATATGGCTACAAAAGTATTGATCTTAAAGAATCTAAGTATAAAACGGATCTAACATGCCTTTCGGATCAATGTAGTTGCTATACTTGCAAAAATAAATTTTCAAAAAGCTATTTAAGACATTTAATATTTGAACGCGAACCGCTTGGAATTCATCTTTTAACAATACACAACCTCAAATTTACGTTTGATTTGGTGAGCAATATCAAAAATCAAATCAAGACCGGAAAAATCTAAAAAGCAGACAATTATCCCTTATCCGTCAGTTGCAATTCTGATATAATAAATCTTGAGGGATAATGGTTGAATATTCTAATGTAGCAAGTAATGAGACAAGCCCGTATGTTTTTTTGATTTGGGCCATAATTGGTTTGGGCTTACTTTTTGTTTTATATCTCGTCTATCAAAGATATTTGAAGAAACAACTGGTTAGCAGAGCAAATGATTTAATTCTTTTAGAGGTAAAGGTTCCCAAGAAATTCGAAAGGCATGAATACGAAAGCCTTAAGAATATCTCAGAAATAACGTCTTATACCGAACAGCTTTTTTCGTCTCTTGGATCATTGTACGAAGGGGGACTCAAGGGGTTATTTTTAGGGCAACCAACAATTTCATGCGAATATGTAGCTAAGGAGAAAGAGATTATCTTTTTCATTGGCGTACCTCGGTCTTTGCAAAGTTTGGTAGAAAAGCAAATCCAAAGCTTTTATCCAAACTCAAATATCGAACCGAGTAGTGAGTTTAAAATCTTTGAAGAAGGGCTGGAGATCGCATACGGGTCGGTCGCGACATCGAGAAGTTTTGTTTTTCCGATAAAGACATTTAGAGAGCTGGAGTTTGACTCGATTGCTTCAATTACCAATGCTTTGTCGAAAATCGGAAATGATTCGAGGGCTGCTGTTCAGATATTAATTAAACCAGTCAGCCAGGGTTGGCGCGGTCAGATCGATTGGATGTTGAGGAGAATTCAAGAGGGAAAGGGGATTCCTCTCGGAGTCTCTTGGTATAACAAGATCGGATATTTCTTTGGCCAGTTTTTTGTCTCACAAATGAATGCAAAGGATAATCCAATGCAGAAGGTAACTCCGATTCAAGAGGAAACACTCAAACTCTTGACGCAAAAAGGGAGTAAGACTGGATTTTCGGTTCAGATCAAAATTATTACATTATCAAAAACGAAACAAGAAGCAGAGGTAAATCTTAAAAATATCTTCTCAGGTTTTTCTCAGTTTTCGTCTCCAGATCGAAATGGGTTTAGGCTTTATCGGGGTTCCGACAAGAATACTTTTCTAACCCACTACGTTTTACGTACTTTTTTAGGTTATCGTAGAATGTTACTTAACGCGGAAGAACTTGCAAGCATTTATCATTTTCCAACAGAGAGCCTAAATACTCCCGGAATCAGATGGTTTTTAGCCAAACGCGCCCCGGCGCCGGCCAACATGCCAGAAGAGGGGGTAATCCTCGGAAAAAATGTATATAGGGGAGATGAAACTTTAGTTAGATTAAAAACGACCGATAGGCGCCGACATCTCTACTCA
>JBAYVX010000224.1:0-3147 GCA_041674365.1 Kiritimatiellales bacterium
GCGCTGCGGGTTGGCCGTAAAGGCAGCAAAGTCATGTTTGCCGACCAGCTTTTCCGCCGCTTCACGCATGGCCGCAATGTTCAGCCTGCGCCGCTCATGCAGGCGGTAAAGCCGCAGCTCCGGCGGCACAGAGTCGCCGTTCCAGATAAAGTAGCGGTACTCCTTGCTGACGGCGTCGTAGCGGGCGTTGAAGTCCGGACGAACCTTTTCCATCTTCATGATGCGGATGTCATAGTCCAGGTGTGCGTTCAAGCCGTTCATGAACCGTCCGGTGTCCACCGGCTCTTTCAGGTCGAAATGGGCTACCTGCCCTTTGGCGTGCACGCCGGAATCCGTGCGACCGGAATGGTGAATACGAATATGACGTCCGGTCATCTTCCCGATTGCACGTTCCACTTCACCCTGAACGGTCGTTTTACCGGGCTGCACCTGCCAGCCGGCATAGTTCGTCCCGTCATAAGCAATGGTGATTTTGTATCGAGTACTCATAAGAAAATCCGAAGCACTAAACCCGAAATCCGAAACAAATTCGAATCTTTAATTTCCAAACCCTGAAAACGAAAATTTGAATTTTAAAATTGTTTCGTATTTCGATATTCGTGCTTCGAATTTTTACATAGGCTGTCTCGCATGTTCCAATACCAACAACGCAACCAGTATTTCGCCCAGATCGCCTCCGGATTTGAGGAGATTGCCGAAGCCGAACTGAATAACCTCGGTGCAACCAACATCATTCCGGCCTATCGCGGCCTGCATTTTGAAGCCTCGCACGAGGTGCTCTACCGCATCAATTACACCGCCCGGCTGATTGTGCGCGTCCTCGCGCCGCTGGTCACCTTCGACTGCCATAGCGACAACTACCTTCATCAGACCGCGATGAAGCAGGACTGGAGTCAGTTCATGACGGTAAATGATACCTTTGCCATTCATGCGGTAACGTCGAACACGCCATCGTTGACCCACTCGCAGTACGCCGCGCTGAAAGTCAAAGATGCTATCTGTGACTTTTTCCGCAAGAAAGAAGGCGGGCGGCCCAATGTTGATACCCAGAATCCGGATCTCGGAATCCATCTGTTTGTCCGCAACAGCCGCGCAACACTGAGTATAGATGTCTCCGGCGGTTCGCTCCACCGGCGCGGCTACCGCACGGTTTCCGTTGAAGCTCCAATGCAGGAAACGCTGGGCGCGGCTATCATTCACCTTTCCGGCTGGGACGGCGAACGCCCGTTGATTGACCCGATGTGCGGCTCCGGCACCTTGCTTTGCGAAGCCGCTATGCGAATCTGCAGCATTCCGTCCGGTTATTTGCGTAAATCGCACTGGGGATTTGAACGCCTGCCTGATTTCGATTCCAAGGTTTGGAAAAAAGTGAAAGCCGAGGCCGACTCGCAAATGCGCCCGCTGCCCGAAGGACTTCTGTTTGGAAGCGATATTAACCGCGATGCCGTCCGCGCGACGCGCACGAACCTCAACAACCTGCCGGGATGCAAAGACTGTTTCCAATGTTCGGAAAAAAACATCTTCGATGTTCCAAACCTTGGAAACAGTACGATCGTCGTCAACCCGCCCTACGGCGTGCGGCTCGGCGACCGCGAATCGGCGGAAAAACTGATGAAGGATTTCGGCGATTTTCTAAAGCAGCGCTGCACGGGTTGCACGGCATTTGTCTATGCAGGCGACCGCCAGCTGCTCAAAAAAGTCGGACTCAAACCCGAATGGAAAAAAGAGCTCAACAACGGCGGCCTCGAAGGTATCCTCGGAAAAATTGATCTGTACTGATACCCAGTGTGGATCAAGATCTGTATTTATCAAAACGTGGTGAGACCAAAAAACGTTGCATGCCGTATATTTCTCAGCGAGCTGATAAATCACAGTATTTTATGCGTAAAACGTTGTTTGTTAGAATATTACAATATCTGCATTCCCATACTTTTAAAAGTATGGGAATACGGGTGAAAAAATTTCTGTAATATGCTTAATGAAAGGTGTTTATGTTTAAAAAAACACATACGCAGGTATAAGAAAGCAGAATTTCAACATTTGCCGGGCTCATCAAATGCAGGGCAGCACCTTATACCGTTTTTAGCATAACCGCCGGATATTTAAACCCGCAACGGGCGGGTCGGATCGCCCGCCAGATAAAGCGTCTGCGTCGGGAAGGCAAACTCAATTCCCTCATCATTGAAGCGGCGCAATACCGCCAAATTAAAAGCCTGATCAAACTCAAGAAAGTCCCAGTATTCCGGCGGCGCAAACCAGTAGATCACCAGAATATTCAGCGAAGCCGCATTGAAATCGTTGAAATAAACACGCGGCGGAAAATCCGGATGCATTTTTTCATTCTGCCGGTTCAGCTCTTCTTTAATAATCGCCATGGCCCGCTCCACCTTTTCCGGCGGTGTGTCATAGGTGACGGTGATGTTGGCAACGCGCTTAATGTACGGCCGTTTGGAAATATTCCGGATCATCTTGTTGGCCAGTTCGCCGTTCGGGATCGTCACCAGATGGCCATCCAGCGTGCGGATGCGAGTCGAACGCATACCCACCTCTTCAATCACACCATCCTGATCGTCCACCACAATGCGATCACCCAACTGAAATGGATGGTCTCCAAAAATTACCAGCGAGCCGAAAAAGTTTTTGATCGTATCCTGCGCAGCCAGCGCGACAGCCAGACCGCCGACACCAAGGCCGGCAAGGATCGACGTAATCGGCTTATCGCTCAGCTGCTGGGCAATCTGCACCAGACCGAGAATCACGATCACCACCCGCAACGTCTTGCGAACCATCGGCACCATCATGTCGTCCAGAGTGGTTTCCGTTTTTGATGTCAAATGGCGCAGCCAAAAACTGACCAGTTCCACCATTTGATACAGCACATAGGTTACACCGATCGTGATCAGTACCGCCGTCACATCGCCCAGCAGCCCCTGCAGATCATCAGGAACAACGATCACCCGTAATGCCAGACAAATACCGATCAACGCCATCGGAAATGTCACTGTGCGCGCAGTCAGCTCCAGCGCCGTCTTGTGAAAACTGCTCTGATCGAGCTTCGTTTTTGCAATCGCCTGCTCGCAGAAATATTTCATGAACCGTCCGGCAATGAAGCCGGTCAACACCCAAAATAAAAATTGCAGATAATCC
>JBAYVX010000225.1:0-3139 GCA_041674365.1 Kiritimatiellales bacterium
CTTGCACCGCATCGGCTTTCCGCGCCGCCGCATAGCTCTTGAGCTTTACTTCCTGGCCCCGCTTTAGCCGAACCCGCGGCCGCGCAAATCGTTCCTCCGCTCCGTTCAGCCAATATTGCCCCACCACGCTGCCCGCACGCCGATGCGCCGCCCCTGGCTCAGGCTTGTAATACGGCCCGCAAAGCGCCGTCACTTCCTCTCGCATTTGATCTATTAATGCCTTTATCATAACCCCGCGCAATGCCGTGTGCATCGCCTCTTTGCATTCATCTAGTCCCGCTTGCCCTTCCAAGACCGATTTGATAATATCTGTGCCCATGACGGTTTCCTTTCTTTGTTTTTGCCCAATCCGATTGTATCGGATCAGACTGGAAACCGTCACTTAATTTTAACAACGAACGGGACATTACCCTTTTGTGATAATTGTTTCGAACCAGCATGTGCCGGCGACGCTTTGCAGCGTGCATGACCTGCGACGTTGAGGCTATCGTAAAAGTTCATGTAGGCGATTAATAGGATTGAACTTGACCGACGGTGTTAACTTCATTGAGTTGATGATAGCGCGCTTTTACTGAAAAAGCCCATCCACCGTTTGCAGGTCGACACGAACTTGTGGCCATCGAAGTCAGTAGAGCTAGCGGGAAGGCTTTTGGATCGGAAAATGCCTGCCAGTAGTACTATCAGGGCTATTCACTTGACGGCTTTTTTGGTGGACAAAAACGAATCGAAACGGGAGACAAACAAGGTGCGTCAGACCGACGCCTAATCGGCGCGGCTGCGCACTAACGTAGCATGAGACGTGAAATTCCATCAGCAATTATAGCGGTCGTTGCGGAACAGACCGCAAACTTCGAGACGCACGCCAAGCTTGATAGCTTGTTTATGTATGCCGGCGCCCCGGGTGATCCGCCCATAGGTAGCAAACACGCGAAAGCTCTCGAATGGCTACGCCGGGTAAATCGGGACGAGTCGCTCGATCCATTAAAGGTTATTGGCAAAATTATAGAGGGCTACATGGAGGCGATAATTGACCCGGCTAATTCCTGCGGTAAGTTTGTCCAAGAACGAAAAGAAATAATCGGCAGGGCCTTGGCATCATGCGAACTTCAGTACGTGAAGGGCGGTCGAGTTGTCGGTGCGCTGGCTACGCCTTCCCGAACTCTTGAGCAACTCATTTGTGAGCGTGACTTAGCTTCCATCAATTATGAATTCGAGCGGGCGCTTAAATCGGTAGAGGGTTCACCCCGAGAGGCGGTATCGGCTGCATGTAACATTCTGGAATCACTCTTCAAGACCTATATTGAGGAAGAACAACTTGAAATGCCAGCCAAGCAGGACTTACAGCATGTTTGGTCTGTGGTGCGTAAGCACATCGGTTTTGATCCAAGTTGCATAGAGGATCGAGACATTCAAGAAATTCTTAGCGGCGTCTTTGCAGTTGTGAACGGCATCGGTGCACTTCGCACCCATGCAAGCTCCGCACATGGGTCGGGAAAGAGAACCTATAAACTGGAACCTCGTCATGCGCGGCTTGCAGTGCATGCAGCTCACACTCTTACATTATTTGTTCTTGAGTCCTGGGATAAGAAACGGCATGGCTAATACAGCGCTTGAGCCGACACCTAATAGCCTTCACTCCTACATCGCTTCGACTGTCGGACATTTCTATCGTTGATACCTAAAAAAAGCCCCTTCAAAAATGAAAGGGCTTTCCGGCAATTACGCCGCGATCTTTCTCCCTTTCTTTTCTTCCGTCGTTGATGTTGCCAATCTTGCTCGGCCCTTTGCCCATTGACGTAATGCGGTAATCGGTTCGGCCATTAATTTGCTGAGCGGTACAATGTCATTCAGCACCATGGAAACGGTCAGGTCAGAAGGTTCGCGGCCAGTAGCAAATGCCGCATAAAGCGCATCCACAAACGTCTGTTCAATCTCCGCGCCGGTAAATCCATCAGTAGCTTTAGCCAGTTGCGTAATGTCGTATTCATCCGCATTGCGTTTATATTTTGCCACCTGGATTTTCCAGATTTCCTCCCGCTCCTGCAGGTTGGGAAGATCCACAAAGAATAATTCGTCAAACCTGCCTTTACGCAATAATTCCGGCGGTAACTGGCTGACATCGTTGGCTGTTGCCACAACAAATACCGGACTGGTTTTATCCTGCATCCAGGAAACAAACGAACCGAATACACGGCTGGAAGTTCCGCCATCCGTGGCTCCGGAGCTTTTACTTCCTGCAAAACCTTTCTCAACCTCATCAATCCATAATATGCATGGCGAGATAGCTTCTGCCGTTTGAATAGCAGATCTTAAATTGCCTTCACTCTGGCCGACCAGACTGCCGAATAATCTTCCGGCATCCAGTTTCAACAGGGGACGTTTAAACACATTGGCAGTAGCTTTTGCGGTAAGACTCTTTCCCGTGCCGGGTATACCGATTATCAGCAGCCCTTTCGGCACCGGCAGGCCATAATCCCTGGCCGCTTTATTCAGGGCGCTTTTCCGTTTCAGCAGCCAATCTTTCAGCACGTCCAATCCGCCTATGCTTTCCAAGGACTCCTGAACATCGATAATTTCCAGCACGCCGTTCTTTTTGATCGTGTTGGCTTTTTCGCGGGAAACTATATCGGCTGAAACAGCCTTGCATTCAACCACTGACAAAGCAAAGGCATTTTCAGCTTCGGTTGTGGTCAGTCCGGTGGCGGCATCCAGAATCATATCCCGTTCATCACCTGTTAATTTTTTCAATTTGGCTGACTCGGTGATGCTGTCCAATACTTTTCCTTGTTGAATTTTATCCGGCAGGTTGAAGTCAATAACCGTGATCTCCCTTTCCAACTCAGGCGGTAATACTTGCCGACAACCGACAATAATCAATACCTTACCCTTAGTCTTGGCCGTTATCAGCTCATCCTTAAACGCACGCGCAAGAATGGGGTTAGGATCGCTCAGGAACGCATGAAAGTCACGGAGTAGGGCAATGCTGTTCTCCGGCAACCCGTTGATCGCCTGGATGGCTTCCATCGGGTCCTGGGCGCATTTGCTCTGGCCGTCTTTTGTATCCACCAGGCCGGTTGTCACTGACCAGGCAAACAGGCCATATTTTAATCCTTCAGCTATGGATTTAATTTCGGCTTCC
>JBAYVX010000226.1:0-3132 GCA_041674365.1 Kiritimatiellales bacterium
ACATGTGAACACGAATCTGATTCTTTCGCCCAGTCAGCAAATTGATTTCCACTAAACTCAAAGCGTCAGATTCTTTAATTACCTTATAAGCGGTATGCGAAAGTTTGCCTTTGGTTTTGTCATTCGTTGAATAAACGACGAACATTTTGTTTTCTGCCAGGTACGAACTGATAACGCCCTGCTTTTCCTTCAGATGGCCGTGAACTACTGCGAGATATTTTTTTTCGGTCTTGTCCCACTGTGCCTGGAGTTTTTCCTTTACATCTTCGCTCTTTGCGAAAATCAAAACGCCTGATGTCCACTGGTCGAGCCTGTGAACGGCGTAAACCTGCTTGCGCGATTTGTAATTGCCTTTGCGAACGTAATCGGTGAGAATGTATTGAGCCGTTTTGATTTTTTCATTCGCTGTTTTAACTGTCAACAGTCCTGCCGGCTTATCTATAACGATAATATCATCATCTTCAAAGATGATTTCCAGATTTCTCGGCAAATGCCTTTTATTAATTTTCTTATCCATTCTGATTGTCATTCCCACGAAAGTGGGAATCCAATTCCAATATTAAATTATCTCGGTATTTTACTCCAGTCAATAGGATTCCTGTCAAGCTCAAGAATTTCCGAACTGTTAATCAGCCAGCGTTTGTCAGTCGTTTTCTCAAAGTACAGTTTCGCTTTGACAAACAGGAACGATTTGCCCATTTGCGCGATATGGCTCTGCTCGGCGAATTTAACCGAAACTTCGAGCATCATAATCGCTTTGCTGTTTTGAATATCAGTCTTCCGGCTCAAAAACGTTACCTTATCAACCATCGCCGTCTCGAAAAGCCCCTGACAATAAGCGACGATATATGCTTTCGATGAATGCAGGGAATCAGAATAATTATCCGCCATTATTTCTTCTATCATCGTAACGTTTCGCTGCTGAAAAGCCTTGATGCCTTTATTCACAGTGCCGAGAATTTTTTCATTATCCGTTTCTACAACATAAGAAACCGCGAACGCCGCGATATAAATCGCAAGCGGAACAAAATAATGCCAGCGTCTTTTTTTATCCGGACAAATAACCCTGAAAATCCAGAAGCCGATAAAAACAAGTAAGCCAATTCCGATTCCAACAAACGGAAACTCAAGCGGATTCCACAAATTCATATTCATTTCCACAAAGATTTAGTTTCTCAATGCCTGTACTTGTGCCGGTATTCTTCCTTTGCGTTTAATAAAGTTTGGCGACGCAATCGGCGAAACCTTCATAATCGGAGCCGAACCTAAAAGCCCGCCGAAGTGCACAATCTGTCCCGCTTTTTTGCCCGGCACAGGAATAATTCTTACGCTGGTCGTCTTATTATTCGCAACGCCAATCGCCAGTTCGTCTGCGATAATCGCGCTGATGCAGTCGGCAGGAGTATTTCCCGGCACAGCAAACATATCCATTCCGACCGAACAAACGCTGGTCAGCGCTTCAAGTTTTTCAAGATTCAGCGCACCAGTGCGCACGGCGCGAATCATTCCGGCATCTTCGCTTACGGGAATGAACGTGCCCGACAATCCGCCGACATTGCCCGATGCCATTGCGCCGCCTTTTTTCACCGCGTCCATCAGCATCGCAAGCGCAGCGGTCGAACCCGGCCTGCCCATCCGCGAAACGCCCATCGCTTCGATAATTTCCGCGACCGAATCGCCCCGCTTCGGCGTTGAGGCAAGCGAGATGTCAACAATTCCAAAATCGACGTTCATCATTTGCGCGACTTCTCTGCCGATAAGTTCGCCGGCACGTGTGATTTTGAAAACTGTTCGTTTGATAACTTCCGAAAGAGCAGTCAAATCGCACTTCGGATTATTCAGCACAACGTCTTTTACAACGCCGGGGCCGGAAATTCCGATATTCAAAGAGTAATCGCCCTCCCCAACGCCGTGATGAGCGCCTGCCATAAATGGATTGTCCTCCGGCACATTGGCGAACACCGCCAGCTTTGCGCAGCCGATTCCGTTTTTGCTGTTTCGTGCGAGGTCTTTGATAATATGGCCGACTTTTTCGATTGCCGTCATATTCATTCCCGCTTTGCTGGACGCAAGATTCAGAAATGAACAAAGCCGTTGCGTTTTTGGTATCGCGTAAGGCAGCGAATCGATAAGCAGCTCGTCTGCCGATGTCATACCTTTCTGCACAAGGGCGCCGAATCCGCCGATGAAATCTATGTCTGCATCGCGTGCCGCCCTGTCGAGAGTTTTGGCAACGGAAACAGCAGTTGAAATTTTTCTCGGCAGCGATTCGATGAGCAGAGCCACCGGCGTAACACTGATTCGCCGGTTGGTGATTGGAATGCCGTATTTGTCTTCGAGCTGGTCGGCACATTTATTGAGTTTCTTTCCCATCTCGGAAAGCCGTTTGTAGATTCGTTTATTGAATGAGGCAAGGTTTCTGTCAACGCAATCTTTCAGATTAACGCCGAGCGTAACGGTTCTGATATCGAAATTCTGTTCGATAGTCATTTTTACCGTCTCGAAAACTTCTTCAACTGATATTCGCATAAGGTATCCTTGATAATAAACTCTACATTGACAATAATTTAACCGAAAATGCCCGTCTTGGCCAATAATAATCTGCTTTCAATTTCAATTGAGTTTGGAAGATAAAACAAGTAGAATTAGAAGGCATAAATTACATTTAAAGCAATATATGATTAATTTCGGCGTTACAGAACAGAAGAAACAAGAGCTTGAGCAGCGGATGCAGAACTGCAATCTGCTTGAGGGCGATTTAGAGGAAAAATTCGTGCGCAGCGGCGGAGCCGGCGGCCAGAAAGTCAATAAAACTTCCTCATGTGTCTATTTAAAACATATCCCCACAGGTCTGGCTGTCAAAGTGCAGACCAGCCGAAGTCAACAATTGAATCGCTTTTATGCCAGAAGGCAACTTTGTGAATTAATTGAGAATAAAACGCTTGGCAAAGACAGTTCGCAGGCGAAAAAAATTGAAAAAATCAGAAAACAAAAAGACCGCCGCAGACGTCGGCATTAAAGATGGAGAACAGGCAGCCTCACTAATTTTTGTAACCGTTCACAGTATTTGAAAAAAAATTCATAAAAAACTTAAAATGTTAAAATAGGCAACTTGCGCTTTTGTTTGCGCCC
>JBAYVX010000227.1:0-3078 GCA_041674365.1 Kiritimatiellales bacterium
CCGAAGGATATGGTGATCTACCCCGACTTCGGCCACGAAAATCTGCCCGGTTGCCATGACCGGATTATGCAGTACATGCTGGAGATGCTCAACTGAACGTGAAACCGAACGATCTTTCCGAAAAAACGCCCAAGCCGCCGGCCGGGCGGAGTACCCGCAACGAAATCAACCGGATGATCGGCGGGTACAAGAAATTCCGCGAAACCTATTTCAGCGGGGAGTCCGAACTTTTTCGCCGCCTCAAGGGAGGCCAGACGCCGAAGACGCTGGTGATCGCCTGTTCCGATTCGCGGGTCGATCCGGCGCTGTTGACCGGGAGCAAGCCGGGAGATATTTTTGTGATTCGCAACGTGGCGAGTCTGGTGCCGCCGTACGAGCCGGACACCGCGCACCACGGGGTCAGCGCGGCGCTGGAATACGCGGTGAAGATTCTCCAGGTCAGGCATATCATCGTCCTCGGCCACTCCCAGTGCGGCGGCATCCGCGAATTGATGTGCTGCGAAAATTATCATCATACGGAGTTCATCGGCACCTGGCTTGAGATCGCGGCGACGGTCCGCGACGAGGTGCGGACACGGCTCGGCCACTTGCCGTTGCGGCAGCAGCTCCGGGCCTGCGAAGAAGCGGCGTTGCTGCTGGGTATCGAGAATCTGCTGACCTTTCCGTGGATCCGCGACCGTGTCGAATCCGGCACCCTCTCGCTCCACGCCTGGTACTTCCACATCGGCCGCGGCCGTCTCTTCCACTACGACCCCGTCAAAGGCGCCTTCGCCGCCTTCAAGTAAAGGGTAGCTCTATAAACCGGAAAACTTGGCTGCAAAATGCGTCTTGCATCCGTATCCGCGACTTTGCGCGCACCTGGTTACCTCCGGTAGCCAGGCACATGCAAAATCACGGCTCCGAATCGCAATTCGCTATTTTTCAACTCAAGCCGGTTTTTAGAGGTATTCTAAACGCTTCCACAGATATTCGATTTTGAATCGAAAACTTCTTTCTTGCGCAATAATTTTCGCCTTTTTTCAGTTTCAGTGGATTGCATGTCCGGTCCGGAAGTGCTATATTCGAGAAAAACAGGAATAAAAAAAGCGGCTATCGAGGAGCCGCTCGGGCATTCCGTGGAATGCTTCCTGCACTCTGGTAAGAGTTTACCAGGACTTGTAAAGTTATTGATACTATAAACTCGAATTTTCACGATGCAAGCGACAATGCAAAAAAAAGGAGATTTTTTTATGGGCGACGTCATTCTCGGACTGGATATCGGTACCGCTTCGGTCGGTTGGGCGATGCTGGAAAAGAACGAACGCGGTAATTTTCACAGTATTATCGCTTCGGGAGTGCGGATTTTTGAGCCGGGTTGTGAAATCGATGTGCGGACCGGAAAAAGTTCGACCAAGGCCGCCGACCGGCGCGCCAAACGGCAGATCCGGCGGATGCTCAATCGCCGCCGCCGCCGGATGGCGCGGTTCCGCCATTGCCTCCAGCGCCTCGGGCTGTTGCCCGGCGAGGAGGATTTCGGGCGCAAAATTTATGAAAACGATCTGATCGCCCGTGACCGGATTGTGAAACTCAATCCGACGATTCTGCCGCAGTCGGCAATCCTTGACCATACCATGCCCTATTTTCTCCGGGCGATGGCGCTTGATTACCCGTTGCTGCCGCACGAGCTCGGTCGAGCTCTCTACCACCTCGCCCAGCGGCGGGGCTTCAAGTCCGGGCGCAAGAGCGACGCCGGCGACAAGGAAGAGGGCAAGGTCAAAGAGGCGATCCACGCACTCGACGCCGAGATGAAAGCCAAAGGCGCACGCACGCTCGGCGAACTCTTTGCCGATTGCGATACCTCCAAACGACGGATTCGCGAGCAGTATACCTCGCGCGCGATGTACGAGACCGAGTTTGACTTGATCTGCAAGCGGCAAGCCGCGCTGCTGCCGGAGGAGGCGGTCAAAGAGTTGCGCAGGATTCTCTTCTTTCAGCGGCCTTTGAAGTCGGTGCGCAAATTGATCGGACTTTGTGAACTCGAACCCGCCGAAAAGCGCTGCGCCTGGAGCCGCCCCGAGGCGCAGGCGTTCCGGGTGTGGCAGACGCTCAACAATCTGGTGCTCGCGCTGCCGGACGGCTCCGCGCGGCGGTTGAGCGATGCGGAGCGCAAACTTTTCGCCGAAGTCTGTTTTGCCCGGAGCGAAGGGCTCGACCGCGACGGCACGTTGAAATTCAGTACCATCCGAAAATTGCTCAGCTTGCCCAAAATGAGCAAATTCACCATCGAATCGGAGGGCGAAAAGTCGATCCGGGGCGATGTGATCAGTCTGCGGCTCGGCGGCATTCTCGGCGACCGTTATTTCAAGGCCGATGCCGCCTTTCTGGATATGCTGTTTCAGGATTTGCGCAGTTTCCGCAGCGAGGCCGGATTGAAGAAACGGCTGCTCGAAGATTACCATCTCAGTGAAAGCGAAGCCGCCAAGCTCAGCGAATACGTTCTGCCGGAGGGGTACTGCAATCTCTCGCTGGCGGCGATCCGGAAGTTGTTGCCCGAGCTGGAAAAAGGAACGAGCTACGCCACCGCGGTCAAGCTCTTCTATCCCGAGAAATTCGAGAGCTCGGGGAAAGCGCTAAACGAACTGCCGTCCTATCATGCGCTTCGCGAACTCGCGCAGATCCCAAATCCCGGCGTCCGGCGCGCGCTGACCCAGGTGCGGGCGGTGGTCAACGCGGTGATCCGCAAATACGGCCGCCCCGACCTGATCCGGGTGGAGTTGGCGCGGGATTTGAAGAACTCCGCCAGAGAACGCAAAAAGCTGATCGACCAGAACAACGAGCGGCGCAAATCCCGTGAAGAGGCCCGGCGGATGATCGAAGACGCAACCGGCGTCGAAAATCCGAGCCAGACCGATATCCTCAAAGTGCAACTGGCGATCGAGTGCAACTGGCTCTGTCCGTATACCGGGGAGTCGATCGGGATGGATTCGCTGTTGCGCTCGAGCCAGTTCGACATCGAGCACATAATCCCGTACAGCCGGAGCATGGACGATTCATTCGGCAACAAAACCCTGTGCCACTGGCGCGCCAACCGGAGTGTCA
>JBAYVX010000228.1:0-3046 GCA_041674365.1 Kiritimatiellales bacterium
CACCTCGATATTTCGCGTCCGGCTCCGGATAAATCACAAACGGAACAGCGCACGCCGCCGAAAATGATTCGTGTAAATATTTACACGGAAGGCGGGCAAAAAACCGGATACAGCCTGAACGGCCGCACGGTGTCTCTGGCGGAACTGACTTCCATTCTTAACCGGCTCGCAAGCTTCAGTCAGAACCAGACGGTGCTGATTACCTGTGCGGGCGGATCGGAACACGCGAAGCTGATCGGCGTGCTGGATATCTGCGCGCAAAGCGGACTTTCAAAAATTTCAGTCGTAAGCGCGGAATAAAATGATTCATAAGACCCTTAGAAAAATCACGGAGCGGTTCGGCGGGCCGGTCGCGTCGCTGGCGATCAATGCGGCGATTGTGCTCGTGCTGATCAATGTGGTGATTTTCCGAACCTTGGAAACCGGCCGCGATGTTCAGGTGCAGGTGGTCGAGAATGAACAGACTCCGGAGCTGGATCAGGAGCTGCAAAAACTCGACGAGCTGCCGCCGGATGAAAATCTGATGGCACCTGAAGAAGCAGAGGCGGTTCCGGATTCTCCGCCGGATGAATTTGTCAGCGAATCACTCGACCTGGCCGGGCTGGCGGTGAGCGAAGTGCAAAGTCCGCTGACGATGCAGGGACTTTTCGCGGGACGCACTGAAGGTGCGCGTGCCGAACGGTTGCGGAAATTTTCGGGCGGCTACGGCGAAAAAATTGAAACCTCCGTTATGTACGGACTGCAATGGCTCGTTGCGCAGCAGAAAGCGGAGGGGTGCTGGGGCGACGTTTCAAAATATAACCAGACGTGGCATGACCGTAAGTGGACTTCTTCCATGGGAAATGATCAGCGCGCAACGCGGCTGACGTCTCTCTGTCTGCTGGCGCTGCTGGCGCACGGCGAAACACCGCAGTCGGCGGAGTTCGGCGATAATGTTCAGCGCGCCATTGAATATCTGCTTGCTCAGCAGGATCCGGAAACCGGACTGTTTGTTCCGCTGGCGGAGAGCCGTCCGGAAAAGAGCGGTGAGGATCTCGGTGTTTATGCCCACGCGCAGGCAACCTACGCGCTGGCGGAAGCCTACGCACTGACCCGCGCGCCGGTTTTAAAGCGTCCGGTCGAACGCGGAATTCAGGTCATCATTAACGGACAGCTGGAAAACGGGGCGTGGGGAAATTGGTATGAACAAAACATTGCCGACGCCTCTGCAACGAGCTGGCAGATTCAGGCGCTGAAGGCCGCGGCGGCGGCAGGAATTCAAATGGACGGGTTGCTCTCGACCATGAAAACGGCGGAAAACGGGATTGCTTATCTCTACAAAGGGGAGGGCGTCTGGTACTACCGAAAAGGGGATGTCTTGAAAGCGCCGCGCGAGGGCGGCCCGGTAATGAGCGGCGCAATGGTTTTGAGCCTTCAACTGCTCGGACTGCAAAATGATCCGATGGTGCTGGCCGGGTTGCGTTATATGAACGACTTCGGCGTCACCGAATGGAACAAGGCGTGGGAGAATCCGATCAACAAGAGTCTGCCCGCCACCTACGAGTGGTATTACAACACGCAGGCGGTTTTCCAGCGCGGCGGTTCGCGCTGGACCAGCTGGAATGCCGACTTTGCACCCATGCTGCTTTCGCATCAGAATCCGGATGGGTGGTGGCTTGGCACCGGACAGACCCCTGGCGAGGAACAGATTTATTCCACCAGCCTTTGCACGCTGGCTTTGCAGGTTTATTACCGCATCCTGCCGACCTTTCAGAAAATCGAAATCCGCACGCCGAAGGTGACATTTGACGACGATGTGCTTATTACAATCTTATGAAAACAGCCGCTTTATGGACTCTCGTTTTGATGCTGGCGGGTTGCATGACTGTAAAAACCCCGCCGCGCATCGTTTGTTTTGGCGACAGCCTGACCGCCTGTGGCGGACCGGAGGGACACTACACCGACTGGCTCGCGAAGTGGCTGCCGGATTCAGAGGTTTTTAACAAAGGAATTGGCGGCGACACGCTGGGCGGGGGGCGTGCGCGGTATCAGAAGGATGTGATGGATCTGAGTCCGGATGTGGTGGTAATCGCTTTGGGTGCCAACGATTTTTGGCGCGCCAGACGCCCGCTTGATGAGCTGGCCGCAGATCTCGAATATATGGTGGATGCGGCCCGGCGTGCGGGCATGCAGGTCGTGATTGCGAGTTGTTTTGGCGATGTGGAAACCGGAGATCCTTCGCCGGAATTTCAGGAAGATCTCCACGCCCGGTATGCGCGTGGAATTGCCCGGTTTGAAAAGGAAATTGTCGAACGCGACAACTGCTTCTACGTTCCGAACATGCAGATAGACATCAAGCCGGTTAAAAACCATCCGCAATATTGGAATGACACCAACCATCCCAACAAAGCCGGGAATGAACTCGTCGCGCGGCGGATTTTTGCAGAACTAGAGAAAGCTCTGGCGGCCGACAAACACTAAAATACCGGTGTACTTCACCTCCGGCTTGACCTGATGAGACTCAAAAGGTAGCTTGTACGGCCTTTCCTGCGGGTGTAGCTCAATGGTAGAGCTCCAGCCTTCCAAGCTGGCTGTGAGGGTTCGATTCCCTTCACCCGCTCCACTTCGTTCCGCGCGCCCCGGCGGTTCTGCCGGAGTGAACACGAAAAAGGAGATTTGCATGCTGCCGCAACATGGAGGAGTGCCGAACTTCACTTTACGCATTCCTGCGCCGGTCTTGATTTTGCTTGCGCTGGTGCTGATCACAGGACTCTTGTTAACCCTCTCTTTACACTTAAACGCAGATCCGGGAAATGTGTCAGATCAAAACAGCGTCAAGCTTTCCCTGAGCATCACCTTGTTGCTTTCTTCTTTTATTCTACTGGCCGGCACCGGCCGCTGGTGGCACCCGCATTTATGGAAACACGGCAACAGTCAGCGACAGCACCGGCGGCGCGGACATTCTTCCAGACATCACCGCCACTAAGCCGCCGGTCGCAGGAAACAGCTTTTTAGTTGCGTTGCCACAGGGAGAAACGTACATTTCTGCTCCTTTTTGATGGACGCG
>JBAYVX010000229.1:0-3023 GCA_041674365.1 Kiritimatiellales bacterium
ATGGGCTGGTTCACCTGACGCGCCACGAAACGGAGGAGTCTGTTCAAAAGAAAGCGGTTTCCTACGATCACGATGAGGATGAACACTACGACACGATTTCGGCTTTCATCAAAAGTGTGCGCGGCTCCGACCCGAATGCGGCGATCTACTGGCTGGCGAAGATGATTTATGCAGGCGAGGATCCGCGTTTTATTGCGCGGCGGCTGGTGATTCTGGCGTCCGAGGATATCGGCAACGCCGATCCGCGCGGACTGACGGTGGCGACCTCGGCGATGCAGGCGGTGGATTTTGTCGGCATGCCGGAGGCGCGCATTATTCTGGCGCAGGCGACGACCTATCTGGCCTGCGCCCCGAAGAGCAACGCGAGCTATCTGGCGATCGACGCGGCGCTTGCCGATGTGGAAAACGGCCGCACGCTGCCGGTGCCGGATCATCTGAAAAATGCGCCGCACCCCGGAAAGGGCAACGTGAAATACAAATACGCCCACGACGGTAAAGACCATTTCGTTGATCAGGAGTATGTGCCGACCGACCGGATTTATTATCAGCCAACCGATCAGGGCTATGAAGAAACGTTGAAGAAACGGCAGGAATATCTGGCAACGTTGCGGAAAAAGAAAAAATGAAGAAGGCTGAAATCCGCAAACACATTGCGGCGCTGCGCCCCGATTTCCAAACCTTGGAAAAAATGAGCGCCGCGGTGGTCAAAAAGTTCCAAACTTTGGAAAATTTCCAGACCGCGAAGGCGGTCGGCGTTTACATGCCGCTGCCTGATGAGGTAAACATCACTCCAATTTTCCAAACCTTGGAAACCAACTGCGTTGGGGCACAGAGTTTTTTTATTCCTGCTTTTGATGAAGCGATCGGTACTTACCGGATGGCACGGCTGACGACAGAACTCAGAAAAGGCAGATTTGGCATTCCAGAACCGGTGAATCCAGTGTTCGCCGCCAAAGATGAGCTCAATCTGATACTCGTGCCGGGAGTCGCTTTTGACCGCGCCGGACGCCGGATCGGGCGCGGCGGCGGGTTTTATGACCGGCTGCTGCCGCAGTATGACGCCGTGCGGGCCGGACTCTGTTTCGACTTCCAATGTCTGGAAACCGTTCCGGCGGAGGCACATGACATCCGGATGGACTGGCTGATAACAGAAACGAAAATTCTTAAATTTGCGATGAACAGTTAGACATGTCACGCTGTCGGAGTTATGCTGATTTCACGAAAATAAAACTCTGAAATAAAGGTACTCTTATGGACAGCTTGGAAATCTGGTTTGGAGGAATGCAGACATTTGTTATTAACATTTGTTTTGTCGTTCTGGGCTTCTTCTTTCATGCGTATCTGACCCGCACTAATGCGGTGGCGGCCAGTCATCGCGGATCGGTCATTCTGGATGAAGCCAAGAAGCAGGCTGAAGCGATTAAGCATGAAGCCGATGTAAGCGCCCGCGAAGAAATACTCAAAGCACGCGAACGGGCCGAAAAAGAGCAGGAAACCAAGCGCCAGAGCATCATCGCCCTTGAGGATCGGGTGGTCGCCCGCGAAAAAGATATTTCGCGCAAACTTGAACTGCTGGAAAGCAAAGATCACGCGCTGACCGAAAAGATCGATAAGGCGGAAAAACAGAACGAAGAACTCAAGGCACAGCAAAAAGAACTTAAGGATCGCATTGACGAAGAAACCCGGCGCATTCAGGAGGTTGGCAACCTGTCCAAAGAAGATGCCCGAAAGCTGATTATCGACCGGATGGAAAAAGAACTGGAAAGCGAAGTCAGCGGGCTGATCCGTTCCCAGCAGAAAAAAATCTATGAGCAGGCCCGGGCTGAAGCCCGCGATGTAGTCGTGTCCGCAATTGAGCGTTATGCCGGCGAACACGTCAGTAACGTGACCGTAACGCAGGTCGCCATTCCTTCTGAGGATATGAAGGGCCGATTGATCGGCAAGGAAGGCCGCAATTTCAAATCGTTTGAAATGGAATCCGGCGTCAATCTGATCATCGATGAAACCCCCGGCATGGTTCAGCTCTCCAGCTTTGATCCGGTACGCCGCGAAGTGGCGCGTGTCGCTCTGGAAAAACTGATGGCCGACGGACGGATTCATCCGGCCAGCATCGAAGAGACGGTCAGAAAAACCCGCACTGAGGTCGATGAAATTATCCGGCAGGCGGGCGAAGATGCACTGTATAAACTCGGTATCTCCGGTGTTGCTCCGGAACTGGTCAAGATTCTCGGCCGGCTGAAATACCGCACCAGTTATAAACAGAACGTGCTCGACCATTCAATGGAAATGGCCTCGTTAATGTCCATGATGGCATCCGACCTTGATCTGGATGTCGACCTCGCCAAACGCGTCGGTATTTTTCATGACCTCGGCAAAGCTGTTGATCATGAAGTGGAGGGGTCCCACGCTGTCATCGGCGCCAACCTGCTGCGAAAATACGGTGAAGTTCCGCTGGTTTACAATGCAGTTGCCGCACACCACGAAGATGTTGAAAAGAGCAGTGTTTACGCCGTACTCGCATCGGCTGCCGATGCCATGACCGCCGCCCGGCCCGGTGCGCGGATGGACACAACCGACCTCTACTTCCAGCGCCTTGATAAACTCGAAAAAATCGCCCTCTCCTTCAAGGGCGTCGATAAATGTTACGCCATTCAGGCCGGCCGCGAACTGCGCGTTCTGGTAGAAGGCGATAAAGTGGACGACGCCCGCGCATTGATCGTCGCACGCGAAATTGCCAACCGAATTCAGGACGAAGTAAAATATCCCGGACAAGTCAAGGTGACCGTCATCCGTGAAACCCGTGCCATCGAATACGCCAAATAGGAGAACTGCTGTGCAAAAGGTGTTTGAACTCGATCATCCGCTCGTTCAGCACCACCTCACCCATCTGCGAAGCAAAGAAACGACCCCGCACATTTTCCGCGCGCAAGTCCGGCGGCTGGCCGTCCTGCTGGCCGCCGAAGCCACGCGCGATCTGCCTTTAAAGCCCAAAACCATTGAAACACCGATGATGCCAATGGAAG
>JBAYVX010000230.1:0-3007 GCA_041674365.1 Kiritimatiellales bacterium
CTCCTGGTTGTGTCGGGGCGCGCCAGCATCACCGCAGAGGACATTATATCTTCGGCACCGCCCAGCCTTGTGTTCGATGAGTTGTTAGAAGTGTGGATGTACGCCCCGCCAGCAGAGTCGGCCAATGACCCCTCCCGCTACCGGGCCGCAGTTTGTGAGACACTGGCCGCAGCCCTGGCGAAGCACTACACCAGAACCGGCCGATCTTTAGGATACCGTGGCGCACCGTGGCAGGAGTTCGGTATCAACATTGCCCGCGCCTGGTTCGACTACGACCGATTGAAACTCGACAAGGAGCCCAAACAATGAAATACACCCTGATCCGCCTCACGCCACAAGGTTTCATTGAACATAAAAACGTGGCATCCACATACGCCAGCGAGGGGAAAATCCACGCAACCGTGGATGGAGAGCTGTACTACTACGTCGAGCCGTCCGCAGACTTAGCAAAGATCAAAGCAATAATGCTGAACAAAGCAGTCGGCGCGGCGCAGTCTCGTATCAAGGCCGCGCGGGCAGAAATTGACCGGCTGAGGAGGCTCAGGCCGTGACCCCAGAAACCCTAAAAGCCTTCCGCGCTCACTTCTCCCTCACCAGGGCGCAGATATGCCGGTATCTCGGCATAGACAGCCGGGAGTGGTACGGATGGGAGCAGGGAACGAAACCGGTCCTGGCCACACTAAAAAAGCGCCTTGCTCTGGCGTTTGTGAGGATCACAGCGGCCAGGGCGCGGAGGTCAAAACTCTGCAAGACTTGTGGCAGGAACATCGAAACGAGCACTGACAAATATTGTCCGTACTGCGGACGGAAAACAAACCGGAGTAACCGGGAACTATCAAAGGAGATTTTACCGTGAAATCAATCATCGAACACGCCCAGAAGAAACCAGCCATTACATACCCATGCTTGATGAAAAGCACCAGGAGCGGCGCTGTTGTTCTGTTCACAGCGATCAGCACAGGCACTTGCGTACACGCCGGAGGCGACAACATTTTGGGGGAGTACTCAACATGGGCCATGAGTAATTTCGAGCCTTTCAACGGCGCCATTACCCTGAGCAACGACTAATGAACGAAGCGCCGGCATACGCCCTAAGTCTGCGGACCTGCACGAAGGGACCCCTCGGGCGCAATGAATACGAGGGGATAATACCTCAAGGTAGTCGTGGCGCCGCCCCACACTTGGTCAACGACATGACAAGGCCCGCAGGCGGCTTTTCTTAAAAATCAAAGGAGACAGAATGAGCAGAGAAATAAAACCAATCAACGTAAGCCGGTGGCCGTGGCACGACGAAGTAATCCACTGGACGTGGAGAGACAGCCAGGAGCATCACTACAACACGCTGAGAGCGAGGCGCAACCGCGCAAGGCTTGTTGCTCTCTGCCTGCTCGTAACATCATCAGCCGTGGTTTCCGGACTGATCCGTTGGATAACCTTGTAAGGAGAAACACAATGAACAAAAACACAAATAAAGTAAAAGTAGTGAAGATTGACTCGGACTCTCTTGAGTTTGATAATGGGGTAGTTTTAACATCAGAACACGAATCTGATTGATGTGAATCTCATCACCTAAGTTTAGGTGACTTGACACTTGCTGATTTTGACGGGCTTGAATTTGACCTGAGCTCAGATTATTTCTTCGAGCGCATCGAAGGTTATGGCATTGCTTTAACCCCCTTGGCCGGGCATCCTGTTCGCATACCTGGGTACGGGAGCAATAACGGCTATTATTCAGCCGACCTTACCCTTGTTTTGCGCGACGTAACTGGGTTTAAAAAGGTTTTTGATATTACAGAATGTCAAGAGATAACGGACTGAAGCATAACCTTGTAAGGAGAAACACAATGAACAAAAACACAGACAAAGTACCGGCAGGAGTGGCAGCATTGTACGCAGACATTATCGCGCACCCGGCGGAGGCGTGGAAAGCCAGCGGCTCAGAGCTTCCGTATTTGGTGTGGGTGGAACAGCAGAAGGCCGCGAAGAATCCGGTACCTGCAAAAATTTATAAGGTCTGGGCGCAGGTTGAGCTGGTAGATTGCGCGGCAGGCACTGAGGAGAATGTGTCCGAACCGGTGGAGTTGAAGGCGTTCCACACCAAAGCCGCCGCCGAGAAGTTTGTCGCAGAGCTGGAGGACTTCGCATGAGTTCGATCACAGCCGAAGAAATCAGACAGCTCAGAGAAACGCTCGGGCGCACCCAGGAGGGAATGGCAGCCATTGTCGAAACCTCCCAGGTAACGTGGTCCCGGTGGGAGCGCGGGGAGTCCTCCCCTATGCCGGTGTTCGCCAAAAAACTCGAGAAGCTGCGGAGGATCGTGGCCGGGAGGAAGGAGGAATGAAACAAACCGCAAGCGTTAGGATAACCTGCTCACTATGCTCCGAGCAGATTGAGCTGCACTACGACCATTACGCCCTGACCAGCGAGAACATCGTCGAGGACGCAAAAACAAGCGGGTGGGGGTTCGTAGACGGGAAGTTCTATTGTGACTCCTGCGCGTCGGCCGTCAAACAGTCGGAGATCATAGGAGGGCTGTTATGATCAGATATTCAGCGTGGCATAAAAGTGATCCTGGGTATAGATCCCCAGAGGCCGCACAGAAGTGGATTGATTTGCAAGAAAACCCCGGGGACTGGATTATTGTTGCTACGAACGACGATTTTGAGGCACCAGCAGCCATAGACCAGCTTCACGATTATTTGGTTGAAAAACTGGCTGTTGAAAAAGAACAGCGCAGGATAGCTACATTGCTAGGACTCTCTCAGGTGTTGAAATGAGCCTCGACCTTATTGTTCTCGACTGGGAAACGGCCTACGGAAAACACCCGGAGACCGGGGAAAATGTCACCCTCTCCAAGATGACAACGGAAGAGTATGTTCGGCACCCGCTGTTCAAGGTCCATGGTCTGGGGGTAAAAATCAACGGCGGCCAGAGTCGGTACATCTACCGGCCTGCGGAGCTGCTACACTTCCTACAAACCACGGACTGGAGCCGGGCGTTTGTCGTA
>JBAYVX010000231.1:0-3003 GCA_041674365.1 Kiritimatiellales bacterium
GCACTCGAACCCGTTGAGGCGTTTGGCAACCAGCTTGCCGATGGCACCGAGGCCGACGATACCGACGGTCTTGCCGGTGACTTCCCGGCCCATGAACTTGGTTTTTTCCCATTCGCCGCGGCGGGTGGAGGCATCGGCAGCGATCAGGTGGCGGGCGTCGGCGAGCATGAGGGCGACGACTTCTTCGGCAACGGCGTTGGCGTTGGCACCGGGGGTGTTCATAACGTCGACTTTTTTCTGCCGGGCGTATTTTGTGTCGATGGTGTTATAACCCGCGCCGGCGCGGATCACGACCTTCAGAGAGGGAAGGGCGTCAATGAGTTCAGCAGTGACTTTTTCGCTGCGGACGATAATGGCATAGGTATCGGGATGTTGGGCGGCGAGTGCAGAAAGTTCGGTTTGGGCATCCTGCACGACGGTATAATTTCCGTTGGTTTCGAGCAATTCTTTGGCAATCGAGTCGAGTTTAGTCGGGATCAGTACTTTTTTCATATTTTTCTCCGCAGAAAGGGGTGAATGCACACCAAGGTAATCGGCGGGCAGGAGCGAATCAAGTTCAGACGGTTTTGTTTTTCGCTTCTTGACCGTGAACAGGGCGCTCTTCTATGGTGTCGGCATGAAATTCGCAAAACCTTTCCTTTTTTCTGTTATCGCTTTGATGCTGTCTGGTTGTGCCGGATATCGCGTCGGTAGTACGCTGGATCCATCGATCAAGACGGTGAGCCTGTCGGTCATTAATAAAACGGATGAGCCTTCTATCGAAGTGGCTGTGATGAAGGCGCTTCGCGCCGAATTGCAGATGGACGGTCGGCTTGAAGTCCGTTCACAGGATGTGGCGGATGCGGTGCTGACCGTAACGCTGACCCGCTTTAATCTGGAATCTCTGGCATATAACCGTCAGCAGGGCTCGCTGGCCGAAGAATACCGCATGACCATGGCAGGATCGGCGGTGCTTTCCAAAGCTGAAACAGACGAAGTGGTTCTGGAAAATCCGAGGGTTGAGGGTGAAGCGGAATTTCCGTATATGGCTGACCTAACGACCGCCAAGCGCGCTGCGATGCCGGGAGCTGCGGGTGATTTGGCGCGCAAAGTGGTCAGTACGCTGGTTACCGCCTGGTGATGTTTTTTGGAGTGCGGTGATAGAAGGTATTCCGTATCGCCGCTTTCAAATACAAAAAAAGCGATGATAGGGCTTTCGCCTTATCACCGCATTCCAAAGCATTTCTGCTTATTTTTCCAGCTTGCGCAGGGCGGCAACAGCCCGCTTTTTACGGCGGATCGCGGTGTTTTTCTTGATGACGCCGCGTTTGACGGCTTTATCAAGCACCGAGCTGTACTCGCGTACGGCCTGCTCAGACGTTTGAGCAACGCCGGAGGTCAGTACATCGCGCGTTTTGCGGCGGACGGTTTTGACTTTCGTCTTAACCGCTATATTGCCGATGCGCTGCTTCTCGGAAGAGCGCACTCTTTTCTTTGCACTTTTAATATTCGGCATGGTTTAAACCTTTGTTTGATTTAGTCTCTGTTGCTGGATCGACGGTTGTCGCTGCGACCTTCACTGCGGCTTTCGCCGGGGGGCGTGCGGGCGTCGCGCGCTGCACGGGAACGGGCGCGAGCCTGTTTCTTACGACGTTTGTCGCCCGGCTTCTCAAAGCACTTCCGTCCGCGCATATCCTTCAGGATACCTTCACGGTCGAGCAGTTTCTTTAGACGGCGGAGCCCTTTTTCGACGGGTTCGCCGCGGCGGAGTTTTACTTCACAAGTTGTACTGGCCATATTTTTAACACCCCCTTAAGCGGGATTGGATTTTTCACAAAGGCGGAGAAGTTAGGGAATGGAGCGGGCTTTGTCAAACGCTATCGCCATTAGTCTCTGTGGCGGAAAGAAATGCGGCCTTTGGTCAGGTCGTAGGGGGAGATTTCAACGGTAACCCGGTCGCCGATAGCGATCCGGATGAAATGTTTGCGCATTTTGCCCGAGATATGAGCCAGAACGGTGTGTCCGTTTGACAGCTTCACGTTATACATCGTGGCTGGAAGAACCTTCTCTACCACACCCTCGAGTTCAATCACATCATCTTTGGCCATTTATGCTCCCGTCCGTTTTCTTTTTTTGAGGTGCCGATGCTACACGTGAACCCCGCTATTGCAAGAAGGCATTCAAAAAGAGTTGCCGCGAAAACTTGAGTGCAACGGGGTCTCAGGGCATATTTCCACGCTCCAACCCCCGAACATTTTCAAGAGAGGAACATATTCATGGAATCATTGAAAAAATCGACAGTTTTTAAAGGCGCGCAGGGTCCTGTTGTTCTGGTGATCATGGACGGCGTCGGCATCGGCAAATACACGGAAGGTGACTTTGTTCTATCTTCCAGAACCCCCAATCTGGACTGGCTTCGGGAAAACGGCGTCTCTACGCAGCTCAAAGCGCACGGCAAAGCGGTCGGTTTGCCGAGCGACGACGATATGGGCAACAGCGAAGTCGGCCATAACGCCATCGGTTGCGGGCGGGTTTTTCACCAGGGCGCGGCGCTTGTCAATCAGGCGATTGCCTCCGGCTCTATGTTTGCCGGCAAGACCTGGACAGATCTCATCACCAACGTCAAAGCCAATGGTTCCGCGCTTCATTTCATTGGTCTTTTCTCAGATGGAAACGTTCATAGCCACCTCGACCATCTCAGAGCCATGCTCAAGCAGGCGAAATCCGAAGGCATTAAAACCGCCCGCATTCATCCGCTGATTGACGGGCGCGACGTTCCGCCCACTTCCGCACTCGAATACGTTGAACCCTTCGAAGCGTTTCTAGCGGATCTCAACGCCGACGGTACCGTGGATTATGCCATTGCCTCCGGCGGCGGCCGCATGAATATTACTATGGACCGCTATAACGCTAACTGGGACATGGTCAAACGCGGCTGGGATACGCACGTGAAAGGCGAGGGTCGCATGTTTGCTTCAATGAAGGAAGCAATTGAAACCTTTCGCGCCGAAAAGCCCGGCATCC
>JBAYVX010000232.1:0-3001 GCA_041674365.1 Kiritimatiellales bacterium
CCACTGAAACAAACATCACGGATATTGAGCCTCCTCATGCTCTCCTTTGCGGCCTGCGCAACCGGTCTCGGATGGTCACTCTGGAACGCCGGGATGCCTCCCGTGGCGTCACTCTCGCTGCCGAAAATCGGGTATGAACCGTGGACCACACTCGACTACGAAGAATTGGAGGACGGAGCGACGGTGCCGGCACACATGAATGTTCTCTTCCGCCTCCCTATCGACATGCCGCAGGTCCGGAGGGAAACGCTCCTGGGAAACCGCGGCGAAGACGTGCGGTACTGGGGCTACTGCTTCTACAACAAAGATGACCCGGAGGACTCACGGCAGAGCAACGGATTCCCCGGACGCATGTTCCTCTCTGAAGCGGAGCGAAATGTTCGCGAACGACAGGTCATGCAACAGACGGGGCGCTACTCCATCTTCGATCCACCCACGCAAGCCGAGCTGGAACGGGATGACGCGCTGTTGCGATACCACAGCAACATCCGTCACCAGATCGAGATTTTCCGCGATCTTCTCGGAGATTACAGCTCGCTCCAACCCTTCCTTGCGGAACTCGCGGAACAGGCGGTCGTTTTCTTCATCGAGAAAATGACCGATCTTCTCCAGCACCATCACGGTGTCGGTTTCATCAATCGGGTGCTGTCCCAATTCAACCAGAGCATCAAAAAGTTCATCGTTATTTGTCAGGTTAAAATTGCCCGCCAGCACCAGATTGCGGCTCTTCCAGTTACTCTGGCGCAGAAACGGATGGCAGAAATTGATACCGCCGCGCCCGCGGGTTCCGTAGCGCAGATGACCCAGCAGCAGTTCACCGGCAAACTTGGCATGGTGCTTCAGCCAGACCGGATCATCCGCATGCTCCGGATTTTCCGCCTGCGATTCCGCCAGCGAACTCAGCATGTGCTGATGCACCTGAATAATCGGCTCTTTGTCCGCAGAGCGGGCACGAAAGATAAAAGGATTTCCCGGATCGACATCCAGCTTAACAACCGCCGCGCCCGCGCCGTCCTGGCCGCGGTTATGCTGTTTTTCCATCAGCAAATAAAGGCGGTTGATTGCAAACGCGGGTGAACCGTACTTCTCGATGTAGTACTCGAACGGCTTCAAAAGCCGGATGGCGGCGATGCCGCATTCATGGCCAATCCAGTCACTCATATCCCATACACTCCTTGGTTCCGGATAAAGTTGAGCCGTATCCTTGCATCCGTCCCCGCCCCGGTCAAACGGAAACAGTTCCAAAGGTTGGAACTTTTCAGTCAAATTCTTCCAATGTTTGTAAAAAAGTCCGTGAAATCGGAGCCGTCCATGTTAAATTCCCGCCTTCTTTAGTAACTGAGAACTCTGAACCCTGAACTGAGAACTTAAACCATGACTTCTAACGAAATCCGCCAGTCGTTCCTCGACTTCTTCCAGTCGAAGCAGCACACCATCGTCAAATCCGGCAGTCTCCTGCCCGATTCGCCGAACCTGCTCTTCACCAACGCGGGGATGAACCAGTTCGTCCCGATCTTCCTCGGTCAGTCCAACTGCCCCTACAAACCGGGCCGCGCCGCCGACACCCAGAAATGCATCCGCGCCGGCGGCAAGCACAACGACCTCGAAGACGTCGGCCTCGACACCTACCACCACACCTTCTTCGAAATGCTCGGCAACTGGTCCTTCGGCGACTACTTCAAACCCGAAGCCATCGACTGGGCGTGGGAACTCATCACCAAAGTCTGGGGCTTCCCGAAAGACCGCCTCTACGCCACCTACTTCGGCGGCGACGACGCCATGCCCGCCGACACCGAAGCCAAAGAAATATGGCTGCGCCACCTTCCGGCGGATCACGTCATCCCCGGCAACCGCAAAGACAACTTCTGGATGATGGGCGACACCGGCCCCTGCGGCCCCTGCTCCGAACTGCACGTTGACCTCACCCCCAACGGCGACGGCGGCACCGCGCTCGTCAACGCCGGCACCGCGCAGTGCATCGAAATCTGGAACCTCGTCTTCATCCAGTTCAACGCCAACCCCGACGGAAGCTTCTCGCCGCTTCCCGCCAAACACGTCGATACCGGCATGGGCTTCGAGCGCGCCTGCTCCATCATCCAGTGCACCAAAGGCTTCACCGACTTCTCCGGCGTGATTTCAAATTACGAAACGGATGTTTTTTCGCCCATCTTCCGAACATTGGAAGAGCTCAGTGGTTGCAAATACACATCCACTCTTCCGGATTCCAAATCCCCAATCCCCAATCCCCAATCATCAATCGATGTCGCCTTCCGCGTCATCGCCGACCACATCCGCTGCCTCGCCTTCTCCATCGCCGACGGCATCGCCCCCTCCAACGAAGGCCGCGGCTACGTCCTGCGCCGCATCCTGCGCCGCGCCGTCCGCACCGGACGCGCCCTCGGCTTCCGCGAACCCTTCTTCTACAAACTCGCCGACACCGTCGCCGAAGCCTACGGCGACGCCTTCCCCGAAGTGCGCACCAACCTCGAGCGCGTCAGGAAAACCCTCAAAGCCGAAGAAGAATCCTTCAACCGCACCCTCGACCGTGGGATCGAGCTGTTTGAAGCTGAAGCGGAAAAATGCGGCAAGCAGTTCCCCGGATCCGTCGCATTCGTCCTATATGACACATACGGATTCCCGTTGGATCTGACGGTCGTGATGGCCAACGAACGAGGCATGAAAGTTGACGAAGCTGAATTTGAGCGTCTCATGAACGAACAGCGCAACCGCGCCCGCGCCGACCACGCCTCCAAAAAATCGGTCGTCATGGCCGAGACCGAAGGACTTGATGTCAAACCCACCGAATTCGTCGGTTTCCAAACCTTGGAAGCCGAAGCCGTCGTCGAAGCGATTTCACTGATTGAAAAAAGTGGCGCAGGCGCCCCCGCCTGCGAAAAAACGGCAGACGAGGGCGTCTGCCCCACAGAATACAGCATTATCCTCGACCGCACTCCCTGCTACGCCGAAATGGGCGGACAGTCCGGCGACCAGGCCCGCCTGG
>JBAYVX010000233.1:0-2992 GCA_041674365.1 Kiritimatiellales bacterium
CTGGCGATGTCAAATACGGCGATAAAGAAAAGAGCTTTAAAAAGCTCACCCTGCACTCGGCATCGCTCGCCCTCACCCATCCGTATTCAAAAGAAAAAATGACCTTTACTTCACTGGTTCCCGCCTACTTTGAATTGCTGATTAAAGGGGCTCAAAAGCTGTGTAATGCAGAATTAAAATAGATCAAGAAACCTGACCTTATGAGAAACAACGATATTTTGCGCCGCCTCCGCTACACCTTTGATCTGAAGGATTCACAAATGATGGCGCTGTTTGCGCTGGCCGGGCCGCCGGTCGAGTGGGAACAAATCAGCGGCTGGCTGAAACGCGACGATGATCCGGCCTGTCAGGAATGCAGCGATACTCAGCTGGCCGTTTTTTTGAATGGTCTGATCATCAACAAACGCGGACGAAAAGACGGCCCGCAGCCCGAACCGGAAGCGGTGTTAAGTAATAACGTCATTTTGATGAAACTGCGGATCGCATTGAACCTGAAGGCTGAAGATGTGCTGGAAATCATGGGGTTGGCTGACATGCCGATCAGCAAACATGAACTCAGTGCATTTTCCCGCAAGCCGGATCACAAACACTACCGCGACTGCAAAGATCAGATGCTACGCAATTTCCTGAAAGGCCTGCAGATCAAATACTGCGCAAAGTAGAATGGTCGGCTCGGTGATTTTCCAATCCTTGGAACGCCGAACCGTATTTTTTCCGACCATTGGAACCTCGGGTTTAAAAAGCTTGCGCAAACGTTTTATGAATACAAACAAACAACTTGCACGCCAGACAAATTAATCATACCTTGGAAGGTGTGGTTAACAGGAGGGGCATATGAAAGGGTCTATATCCCGGCTTTGGCAAACATGCCGTGTCATAGCCAACGAAAACCGGCTGCGGTTCCTATGGCTGATTTTTACGAATCCAAACCAATGCGTCGGCGATCTCGCCAAAGCAATCGGAATTACTCCGGCAACAGCCAGTAATCAACTGAAAATTCTTTGCGATGAAGGGTTTATTTCCGCTCATCGGTCACGCCAGCAGGTGCGCTATAACGCTGAATTTCAAGACGCCCCTTCACATATTCTTCATCTGCAGGCTGCGTTGAAGAAAAGCTGCCATGACGCTATTCCGTTCCATACGATTATTCACCAAGCGACAGGATTTACGCATCAACGCCGCATCGAACTCCTGCGAAAGATTGCTTCAGCGTCCGTTTCACTCAACGAATTAGCAGAGCAAACCGTTATCTCCTATCCTGCCCTGAACCGTCACCTTGTAAAACTGGAAGCTCGCAATTACATTACTTTGAACAACGGCCGATATACCCTTTCAAAATCCAAAGAACCGCTTCCAAAAGCATTATCAAAAATTATCATCTGTTAGTCCGTTCTATTAAATGGCTCACTGCTTAACCATACCTTGGAAGGTGTGGTGAATTAAATATGGGGGAATTGCGACTTTGTGAGACTATGATGCGGTGGGTATGAAAATGGTGAAGGTTGAGCCTTCGCCGTAACGGCTTTGGACAGAGACGGTTCCGCCGTGCGCCTGCGCGATGTGTTTGACGATGGAGAGTCCGAGTCCGGTTCCGCCTTCCTGACGGCTGCGTCCTTTATCCACGCGGTAGAAACGTTCAAAGAGACGATCGAGATGCTGTTCCTCAATGCCATATCCCTGATCGGCTACGGACAATACAATGCCCCCGTTTTCCGGGCGGGCGCAAAGTGTGATTGATTTTCCGTCCGCACTGTATTTGACGGCATTACCGATCAGGTTGATCAGGGCCTGTTCAATAAGCGGCGGATTGACGATGGCTGTGAGTTGCTCAGCGCACTCAACTTTGACGGCAATGTTTTTCTCTGCAGCCCGCTGTTCGCAGACTTCGACTGCTGAATTCAGAATTCCGCACAGGTCGGTGTTTTGCAGCTCCATGCCCTCTTTGCCTTCCTGTTCGAGGCGCGAAAGCATCAGCAGGTCTTCAATGATGGCGTTCAGCCGGTCTGCATGTTTGGCGACAATTTTCAGGAACCGTTCGGCTTCCTCCGGATTGTTCATGGCGCCATCGAGAAGCGTCTCAACAAATCCTTTGATGGAGGTAATCGGCGTTTTGAGTTCGTGCGAAACATTGGCGACAAAATCGCGCCGCAGATTTTCGAGACGGCGCAGGCGGGAAACATCATTGAAAACAACAACCGCACCGATGCGGCGGCCCTGCACGCCGAGAAGATTGGTGCCGCGTGCCTGGAGATAATAGGTCTGATTGTTCTGCACCGTAATTTCGCATTCGCGGGTTTCCTGCCCCTCCAGCACGTCACTGACAAACTTCTGGAGTTTGACGTTTCGAAAGACCTCTTCGAGACTGCGGCCGGTTGCGGTTTCGGGCTGAAAAACACTGAAAAACTGCGCGGCGGCTTTATTCATGCTGATGATGTGGCCGGTGGTATCCACAGCCAGTACGCCTTCAACCATACTGGAAAGAACCGCTTCGCGCTGGTTGCGTTCTTTGCTGACGGTTTGCAGACGTTCTTCGAGCTGGGCGGCCATGGTGTTCATCGTTTCGGCCAGCGAACCGATTTCCGCAGAGCCGATGGAATGAAGCCGGTGTGAAAAATCGCCTTTTGCAAAAAGTTCGGCTCCCTGTTTGATCCGTTCGAGCGGACGCGAGATGCGGCGGGAAACCAGCAGGCTCAACACGGCCGCCAGCAGCAGAATGACCAGCCCGCCGAAAATAATCTTATGCTGAACCTCGCGAAAAACCTGATCCATGGCGGTCAGCGGCATTGCTACGCGCACGACACCAACGACCTGATCGTTGTGCCGCACCGGAACGGCAACGTACATCATGTTTTTGCGCAGCGTGTTGCTGTAGCGCAGCGACTGACCGGTGTGACCGGCCAGCGCCTCCTGAATTTCCGGGCGGTCGCGGTGGTTGCCCATTTCCTTGTTCGCCTTTTCGGAATCGCCGGCAACGGTTCCGTCGGGAAGGATC
>JBAYVX010000234.1:0-2984 GCA_041674365.1 Kiritimatiellales bacterium
ACCTTCTGCTTGGGAAGGCCGCCAAGATATTCCGCAATGTCTTTGTTGGTGATCTTCTCAGCCTCTTCCAGCGTTTTGCCGATGATCATCTCTGTCAGTGCGGAAGAAGAAGCAATCGCGCTGGCGCACCCGAAGGTCTGGAATTTGGCTTCTTTAATGCGTCCGTTTTCATCCAGCTTGAACATCAGCTTAAGCGCATCGCCGCAAGCCAGCGAACCAACTTCGCCGGTGCCGTCCGGATCTTCAATCTTCCCGACATTGCGCGGGTTTTTAAAATGATCATTTACTTTGTCTGTATAGTCCCACATGGAGTTTCTCCTAAAGCCGAGTATGATAGTCGGGTTTGAAACAACCCGTCAATCGATTTCGAGCATTCGTTCAATTGAACCGACAGCACGGCGGGCAATTTCCTCCGGCACAGTCACACGATGCTTCATATCCTGAAGCGACCAAAGCACTTTTTCGAGCGTGATTTTCTTCATATTCGGGCAAACCGCCCGATCCGGATTGACTGGATAGAAAACCTTGTCCGGATTTTCGTTCCGCAGGCGGTAATTGATGCCCAGTTCCGTGGCAATAATAAACTCCTTGCAATCCGATTCCTGCGCGAAGCGGCACATCTGCCCGGTCGAAAGCAGTTCATCGGCCAGATCTCGCACCGGTTTATTGCACTCCGGATGAGCCAGCACCAGCGCGCCGGGATGCTCTTCCTTCAGTTCAAGCACATCGACATCGCGGATACGTTCGTGCGTTGGACAGAAGCCGTTATAAAGAATCATCTCGCGACCCAGCCGCTCGGCGACAAACGAGCCCAAATTGCGGTCGGGAACAAAAATAATTTTCGCATCTCCCAGCGACTCACACACCTTCACCGCATTCGACGATGTGCAACAGATATCACTCTCCGCCTTCACATCCGCCGAACTGTTCACATAACAAACCACTTTTGCGCCGGGATGCTCCGCCTTCAGCTCGCGCACCTTGTCCGCCGTCACCATATCGGCCATCGGACAACCCGCATGCGGATCAGGAATTAGAATCGTCTTTTCCGGCGAAAGGATTGCTGCGGTTTCTGCCATAAAATGAACCCCGCAGAACACCACGACCTCATTGGGAAGCGTCGCGGCCTTACGGCTCAGCTCCAGCGAATCGCCCGTGAAATCGGCAATCGCCTGCACTTCGTCGATCTGATAGTTATGCGAGATAATCACCGCGCCGCGCTTGGCCTTCAGTTCTAAAATCTGTTCTTCAATCGATTTCATAAGGAGAGAGTTTAACCACGAATTGCCGCGAATAAACACTAATTTCCAAGCATTGGAAAAACTCCTCCCTGATTTTCCAATGCTTGGAAAAATTGAATAAACCGGCCCCGCCGGTTTCCAAGGTTTGGAAATTATGCCGTCAGGATAAGATACGCCGTGTAGGCGATGTAGCCGCCAAGAAACAGAGCCCCCTCGCCGCGCGAAATCCGTTTGCCTGTCACAAAAACCGGAAGACAGATAACCGACGCAAGAATCATCACCGGCAGATCAAAATGGAGCGCTGCTGGAGCAACGGCAATCCCGTTCGGGGAAACGATGCCAGCCAGCCCTAAAACCGCCAGCAGATTAAAAAGACAACTGCCAATCACATTGCCGACGGCAATGTCGCGCTCGCCGCGAATGGTGGCCACCACCGATGTCGCCAGTTCCGGAAGCGAGGTGCCGACAGCCACAATCGTCAAACCGATAATTAGATCACTGACGCCCAGCTTGTGCGCAATCGCTGCCGCGCCGTCCACCAGCCATTTCGAACCGAGAACAAGCAGACCAAGGCCGAGCAGAATCAGAGCTGTGTCCTTCAGAACCGCTTTTAGAGAAAGCGGCTCCTTCTCGCCGTATTCCCGCGCATATTCCGCCTGAACTTCTTTGCTTTCGCGGCGGCTCTGCCGGATCAGAAATCCGGTATAAGCGATAATTCCGGCAAACAGAATCAGACCCTCTGGACGGCCGATCACCCCATTCAGGGCAAACAGATAAACCAGCAGCGAGGCTCCAATCATCAGCGGCACATCCAGTTTCACCAGCTTCTGCGCAACCACCAGCGGGGCAACGAGAGCCGAAACACCTAAGATGAGCAGAATATTGAAAATATTACTGCCGACCACATTGCCGACTGCGATATTCGATTGCCCGCTCAGACCGGAAATCGTACTGACCGCCATTTCGGGCGCGCTGGTTCCAAAGGCAACAACCGTCAACCCGATCACCAGCGGAGAAATGCCGACGGCAGCCGCAAGCTTCGAGGCTCCGCGCACCAACGACTCCGCGCCAAGTACCAGCAGAACAAACCCGGCGAGAATCAGAACCGGAGCAGAATGGATTAAATCGGTCATTGGCGCTACATCATCCTGTAAAAGCAGACGTTTTCAATATTTTTCCAAAGACTGGAAACGCATTACGCGTGTGCGGGACGGATATCCCGGATATTGAGTTGAATCGTGGTGCGACCATTCCAGGTGTTTTCCTGAAGCGTGAAAGCGACATCAACCACTCCGGCAGGCAGTTTTTCAGCCAGATTAAAACCGATTGCCTCGCGGCTTGTTTTTCCGTCTGAAAGCGTCAGCTTCAGATGTTTTTCCTTGAGGATGCGGCTGTCGACCGGCGTCACTCCGCAGACGGCCCAGACCGGTTCGGGATTATCCTGCCCGAACGGGCCGGTGCGTTTGAGTCCGTCCATCAGCGCCTCGCCCGCTTCGTCAAGTGTGACGGCGCGGTCGATTTCAAGAATGGGTTGCAGATCGCTGCCTTGAATCTGCGCGGCCACCGCTTCGTTGAAACGGACTTTGAAGGCTTCGAGATTTTTTTCTTCGACTTCAAGGCCGGCGGCCATGGCGTGTCCGCCGAACTGCTTGAGCAAGTCGGTGCAGGCTCCGAGTCCATCCAGCAAATTGTAGCCATCAATACTGCGGCAGGAGCCGCGCCCGGTTGCACCGTCCATACCGA
>JBAYVX010000235.1:0-2976 GCA_041674365.1 Kiritimatiellales bacterium
CGCGCCGCGACGCTGCACACCATCATCAACGCCCGTATCGAGGAGATTTTTAAACTGATTGCCGAAAAGATCGAAAACGATGGACTTTCAGGACAGCTCAATGCCGGTGTAGTTCTGACCGGCGGCGGTTCCGCCGTGGAGGGTATCAGCGATCTGACTCAGCAGGTTTTTAATGCACCCTGTCAAATCGGACGCATTCACGACTGTGTCGGACTTTCCACCAAGCAGGAAGGCGCGCGCTTCGCCGCCGCCATTGGTTGCGTGCGCTATGCCGCCAGCCAGATCAAACCGGAACTGCCGATCCGCGCCGCGTGGAAAGTCTGGCTCTCGAAACTTTGGGGAGGCGGAAGCCATGAGTGATTTGCAGAAAAAGATTTTAGTTCTTGGTTTGGGCGGAGCAGGGATCAACACCATTGCGCGTATCGCGCCACGCGCTCCCGAAGGAATGGAATTTGCCGTCATGGATTGCGATGTCCAAACTTTGGAAAGCTGCGCGCCGATTGAAAACCGCATCGTAATCGGCAAGGCTCTTACCGATGGCATGAGCACCGGCGGTGATCTTGAAGTCGGCCGCCGTTGCGCGGAAAATTCTGCCAGCCAGATGGAAACGCTTTTGAGCGGGGTCGATCTGCTCATGGTCGTCACCGGTCTTGGCGGCGGTTTTGGAACCGGCGCCGCGCCCGTTGTAGCCCGCATGGCCCGCGGTTTCGGGGCAACCACGCTGTTTTTCACGGTTATGCCGTTCCCGTTTGAAGGGATCGTTACGCAAGGCAAAGCGCATAGTGCGATCCGGCGGTTGCGGACTTACGCCGACGCAATTGTGCAGATGCCCAACGCTCTGATTCAGCCTGACGGTGACGCATTGCTTGAAGAGAGTCTCGAACACAGCAGCCGCACGCTGGCGGCAGGCGTTATTGGACTCTGGCGGATGCTGGCTTATACCGGCGTTTGCAACCTCGATTTCACTTCGCTCCATACCATGCTCAGCTACTGTGATGCCTTCTGCCGTTTCGCCTGCGCCACAGCGGTTGGCGAAGGACGTGTCGATACACTGATTGATTCTCTCCGCACCCATCCGCTCGTTAAAGACGGCGATATCTTTGAAAAAGCACCCGGCATGATCATCGGCATCACCGGTGGCGAAGACCTGAAACTTTCCGAGGTACAGCAGATTGCTGAAGCCCTCACTCCGAAAGGTGAAGAGTGCTGGGTGAAGCTTGGGATTGCGACCGATCCGGCCTTTGCCGGGCGGATTTCCGCCATTGTGCTGGCTGCTGAAACGTGGAAAGAGCCGCTGGTCGATGATGGGCGCGGTGGACTCAAATCGCTGTCCGGCGACGGAAAGCAGGGGGAACTCTCCGGTCTGCTTAAGCCGCGTTCCCGCACCTTCGGCAGTGCAGAACGCACCATCTGGAATGGCGAAGACCTCGATGTACCGGCCTATATCCGCCGTAAAATAAAACTTCCACGATAAATCTCACAAAATGTTAATAGTAAATACGTTCTGAATTTTTTATCCCATACGTTTAAAAGTATGGGGGAATTCTTATGTAATACATTCTTTTTAAACGACTTATAGAAAAAATTAAATTTTTTCAACGACGATATGGTTTCCGTGCGCTTCAATCACGCGTACGGACGAACCGTTTTCGATGAACTCACCCCGGGTAATCACATTGACCCGTTTGCTTCCGAACAATGCGCGACCCGCCGGATGCAGATTCATTTCCGCGAGGCCTTCTTTTCCGAGAAGCTCGCTGTGGTCGCGCGCTGCCGTGAAACCTTCTGCCTTATCTGTGCTTTGACTGAGTACGATGGGGCGGAAGACTCGTGATTTCGGCAGGTATTTTCCTGCGAAAAATCCGAGCACCAACGTGCCGGTCATACCGAGCGCGAGGTTGACGATTGCATGTTGCAACGTGCTGCTGTCGAGTGTCGGCAGGAGGTGTCCCGGAACTTTCCACGTCATGGCGCTGAGCAGCGAAAAAAGAATCAGTGTAATACCACTGATGCCGAGCACGCCAAAGCCGGGTGTGATGAACACTTCAATAAAAAGCAGCGCAAAGCCGATGATAAAGATGACGACATCTTCCATGCCGGCCAGTCCCGCAATGTGATGCCCGAAGAAAAAGAGAACCAGTGCCGTTGTGCCGAGTATGCCCGGCAGACCGAAACCCGGCGTTTTGATTTCAAGGTAGATTCCACCCAGCCCGATCATCAGAAGAATCGGTGCAAACGCGGCAATCACGCGCGCAATTTTTTCGGCGGGCGTTACTTTGAGCGTTCTGATCTCCGCATTGGGAAGTCCGGCTTTGTCCAGCATCGCAGTGACGTCTTTGACCGTACCGTCGGAAAGAACTCCGTTCGCTTCGCTGGCGGTCAGCGTGAGCAGTTCGCCCGCTTTACTCAATACGTTCGTACCGACTTTATATTCCATTCCGCGCCGCACCATGGCCTCGCCGAGTTGCGGATCGTGTCCGCCTTGTTCAGCCGCGGCGCGCACCAGTGCGGCAACGGCGGAAGTCATTTTTTCTTCGATAGCATCCGGCATCTTTTCAATTCCGCCGAACGGACTCATCATGAGCGGAGTGGCCGCTCCGATTACGCTGCCGGGCGCCATGTAGATATGTTTGGTAGAGAGTGCGATGATTGCGCCGGCGGAATACGCATCTTTTTCAATAAAGGTATAGGTCGGCACATTGATTCCGCTGATCAGGCTGATGATTTCGCGCGCCTCTTTTACGCCGCCGCCGGGCGTATCCATCACAAAGACGACTGCAGCGGCTTTTTCTTTTTCAGCTTCGGTGACGCCGCGCCGGACGACGTAGAGCAGGGCGGGCTCGATCTGCTTTTTGATCGGAATTTCGTAAACCAGCGGCTTTTTCCAAGGTTTGGAAATTTCTCCCTCGGTTTGTTCCTCCTTCGCCGAGGCTTGGGCGGACAGGCCAAGCATTGGAACAATTAGAACTGCGAGCA
>JBAYVX010000236.1:0-2964 GCA_041674365.1 Kiritimatiellales bacterium
CCATTTGAATAACTCCTTAATTATGGGTGTTATAGATATCTATTTTATCGGCGTATAATAGATAAGGGTTAAGAAAAACTCTGATATAAATGATATTCGTTTTTTTGACATAAAAATCAATGTTTTATAGGGCGTTTGGAGCGATATAAATTAACAAGATTAAAGTTGATTATAGCCGGGGACAAATTAGAATTTACGGCGGTAATATTTTGAGGCACAAATGATAAAAAACTTTTTACTGGCTTTCATACCGTTGTTCGTGGCTATCGACGCACTGGGGCTTATGCCTGTGTTTTTCGGTCTGACCGAAGGTATGAGTAAAAAACAAAAGAGCCGTATCATCGTTCAGTCAACATTGACGGCGGCAACTGTCGCGGTAATTTTTATTCTTGTCGGCAAACCGCTTTTCAAATTCCTCGGAATAACGATGGAAGATTTTATGATTGCCGGCGGAGCGATTCTATTCTGCATTTCAATTACAGATTTGATAAATACCAAACGCGCACGAAAATTATCAGCCGATAATCTCGGCTCGGTTCCACTGGGCGTTCCGCTTTTGGTCGGGCCGGCGGTCCTGACAACGTCTTTGATTCTCGTTTCTCAACACGGCACAATACCAACAATTATTTCCGTACTGACGAATATTCTGATTGCCGCTGTTATTTTGAAGCAATCACATCACTTAATAAAAATTTTCGGCAACGCAGGCGCCAAAGCGATGTCGAAAGTTATGAGCCTGCTGCTCGCCGCTATCGCTGTTATGCTGATTCGCAAGGGCATACAGGGATTCGTACACTAATATATTTTCACATATCGGAGTAAATATGAAAACCATCGTTCTGCTGACAATTTCCAATATTTTTATGACCTTCGCGTGGTACGGGCATCTGAAATTCAAAAACAAACCCATTATGATTGTCATACTTATAAGCTGGCTGATTGCGTTTTTGGAATACTGCTTTCAGGTTCCTGCCAACAGAATCGGCAGTTATGTATTTACCGCCGCTCAACTAAAAACAATACAGGAAGTGATAACGCTTGTCGTTTTTTCAGTTTTTTCCGTTTTGTATCTTCGTGAGCCGTTCAAGTGGAATTACCTGGCAGGCTTTGCTTTAATCGTTTTGGCGGTTTTTGTGATTTTCAAAAAATGGTAACGCGGGCAATTACTTCATGATTAAATTTCCAGCTTTCGGGATGGTACGGTGAAAGTATCTTCGTTGATTTGTTTTTGGTACGAAGTACAGTTAAACAAAAGCAGCGCTGCCGATATTATTATTGTCCTATTGTTCATTATTTCATTTATCTTTCAAATTAGTGTTTGCCCATAAGATATATATTTTGTGCAATTTGTAAAGAAAATCCTGTATAATGCGGATTCTATGAAAGGTTGACAATGGGCTGGTTCAAAAACCGAACACGAAATAAAATCGCCGCTCGTCCATTTCCGAATGAATGGCTGGATATTCTCATAAATGAAGTCCCAATCTATGACCATCTTAGCGATGCCGACAAAATTGAATTAAGAAGACATATTCAGATATTCATGGCGGAAAAAAATTTTGAGGGCTGTAACGGCTTCAAAATCACCGACTGGACGAGAATTACAATAGCCGCTTATGCGTGCGTACTTTTGCTTCATCGGCGGACAGATTACTATCCCGGCCTTTCCTCGATATTGGTTTATCCGGATGCGTTCATCGCACATCATAAAGAATATTTGCCCGACGGTATGGTTGTCGAAGGGCCTGAAGTTATAAGCGGCCAGTCCTGGCGAAGGGGCACAGTTATCCTATCATGGAACGATATCCAGCTCGACATCGCCGATACACGGGACGGCAGAAATGTTATCTTTCACGAATTCGCACACCAAATCGACACATCCGGAGGCGCAGGCGACAGCAGCGATGTCCTCAAAGATAACGACAGTTTTGCCGCGTGGGCGAATGTTCTGCACGAAAATTATTTAGAGTTAAAAGAGGCAACCGAATTTTATAAGCCCTGCCTACTGGACGAATACGGTGCAGAAAGTCCGGCGGAGTTTTTCGCAGTCGCTACGGAGTTTTTCTTCGAGAAACCCATAGAAATGAAGAGTGTACATCCAGAACTATATGATGAGTTAATGCGATTTTATAATCAAGACCCCAGTGAATATAATTAACTTTAAAAATTTTTGTTTTTGGGTATAATTCCCGCTATATGGAAAAAAATAAAAAATCCTCAATACTGTCGCAATATTTTGTAATTTCTTATTTACTGCTTCTGATTAACGCTTCTGTTTTCCTCAAGCAGATTCATTACATAAATTTCGCCACATTCGCATTCACAGCAGTTGTCTTCATAAGCTATTGCTGTTTGTATCTGCTTCCGATTTTTCTGGCGCTGAATACCCTGCGGCAAATTCTGCGGAAATTTAACGCACCGTTATTTCTCAAATCACCCTGGTTCACCGGTACTCTTGCGGTGATTGGAACAACAATCGTTCAGCTTCTGATTTATACCGACAGTTTCATTTTCAAAATGTTCGGCTTCCATTTTAACGGCTTTGTGTGGAATCTGATTTCCACCAAAGGCGGCATCGAGTCGATGGGCAGCAGCCAGTCAACTACAAATAGTTTCATTCTGGTAGTGCTGTTTTTCCTTATAACACAAACGGCGGTTTTGGTTATTTTGATAAAAGCAAAAAAAATAGAAAATTTCCTCGCAACAAAACTTACCCGCCCAAGAATAAAATTAGCGTTAGGCCTGATGGTAATTCTATTTCTTTTCCAGAGCTTTACGTTTGGCATGGCGTCTTTTTACGCTTATCGGCCAATCATAACCGTTACCAAGGCATTTCCTTTCTATGTGCCGATTACATTCCGGCGACTGGCTAAATCCTTCGGCATTAAGCCGCCGAAAGATTCGGCATTTAATATGAAGTTTCGGGAAATCAATCTGCAATATCCGCTCAAACCGATTGTTCAA
>JBAYVX010000237.1:0-2955 GCA_041674365.1 Kiritimatiellales bacterium
CCAAGTCTAGCGAGAAGCCGCTCGAATGATCTGGTTCGGGCGCGCGAATCAGCGCGCATCGGAACAGATCAGGCGAGAGCGGAGCGCAACTCGCGTTCCGGCGCGCGCAGCGCGCCGGAACGTTGTTTAGGCGTCATAAAGGAATTTTAGACGCCGAGTTGCGGAAAGGGTATGCGATTGTGCGGAATTCGTCAAAGTGGTTTGTTTTTTTTGTTTTCCTGCACAAGAATTATACAGCCTTGACGCCATTTCCTTGGGAAATCGGGCGCGGGTTGCATGACGTATAACGATGCTAATGAATATAAAAACGGGTAAAAACCGGCTTAAAAATGACGCATTACCCAGGTAATACCTTTTTATACGTCATGATGTATAAAAAGGTATTTAGGGGTTGATTTGATGCAATATATTGATCTGTAACAATTTGAGCGTTTTATCCGCAGGCGTGATCTGGTCGATCAGGAGAATTTATCGTTCTATTTGAACGGGGTTTGATCCCATCTTGGCCAGCGGCAGGGATGCCGCTTCCACAATGGGGGTTCCGAAGTTTGGAAGGACTATTTTTTTCGCGCTCCTTGTGCTCTTTCGTGGTTCAAGACTTCTCGTTTGCGGATTCCTAACAGAGTCCTAATCATTTTCTAACAATCGGCTGGCATTGTGTCCGCATGAATCCGGCAATTCAGTCTGCCAAACGCAGTTTAGTGATGAGCGCCAGCGCCAGCCGCATGAAGCGGCTGGGCGCGTTTCTGGGGCAGGGGTTTCTGTTTTCCATCACCTCACTCTCTACGGTGACGGTGTTTTTTATTTTCTACTTCATAGCTCGCGACGCGATCCCGTTTTTCCAGCTGAAGGGGTTCCATGAGTTTTTCACCTCAACGCACTGGTATCCGTCCGGCCATCCGGCGGAGTTCGGGGCGCTGGCGGTTTTTTTCGGCACGGCACTGGTGACACTCGGAGCCGTGCTGGTGGCCGTGCCGCTTGGCGTTTCGGCCGCCGTTTGCTTGAGCGATGTTCTTCCGTTTAATGCCCGGCAGATTGTGAAGCCGGTGATTGAAATTCTGGCGGCGATCCCGTCGGTGGCCTACGGATTTTTTGCTTTGGTTGTGTTCGCTCCTCTTCTGCAGAACCACGGCGGCGTGGTGCTGGCGACCGGCGCATGGCTGATCCTTGCGCCGATGCTGGCGCTGCTGACGGTTGTAGCCGGCGATCTGATCGCCGACCGTTGTCCGGACTCAATGCACCGGACCGGGCGCTGGCTTTCGACCCTGATTCTCGGCGGCGGCGCGCTGACCGGCATGATCCTTTTAGGAAACCACCTGCTCGGTATTACGATTGCCAGCGGTGCGAATGCGCTGAATGTTTCGATCATTCTCGGCATCATGGCGCTGCCGACGGTTGTCAGCGTATCCGAAGATGCACTGCAGGCGACGGGACGGGAACTGCGCGAAGGCAGTTATGCGCTGGGTGCCACCCGCGCCGAAACGATTTTGAAAACGATTATTCCCGCTTCGCTGAGCGGGATTCTGGCGGCGGTGATTCTCGGCGTGATGCGCGCGATCGGCGAAACGATGGTGGTCTGGATGGCCTCCGGCAACGCGGCGCGTATTCCGGAACCGTGGTACAATATGCTTCAACCCGTCCGCACGCTGACCGCAACCATTGCGGGCGACATGGGCGAGGCGGATCAGGTGACGGGCTCGGCCCGGTTTCACGTGCTTTTCGCCATGGCTCTCTGTCTGCTCGCCTTTTCTTTTTTGATGAATCTCGCCAGCGAAATCATTATCCGCCGCTCACGCAAGAAGCTTGGGAAATAACATGAATTCCAACAATCGGAAATCATCAATCATAAATCGGAAATACCATGCGTATTGAAACCCGCAGATTACTCGACCGCGCATTTTCCAGTCTGGGGCTGATCGCCATCGGGCTGATGGCGCTGGTGCTGATTGTGATTCTGACGCCGATTGTTTCGAAGGGAACCGGCGCATTCGTTTTCCGTTCGACGGTTGAACATCGCAAGCTGATGTTCGATCAGTGGGATCGCGGAAATCCGGCCAGGCTGGAGAAGGATAAGGAAGCCGCCGCCGCGGCGCGCGCACCGGTCTATCAAATGCTGGCCGATTTCAAGGCCGAGCTGGATGCAATGCCGCGCGCCGACCGCAAGCCGTACAAGCAGCCGTTGCGCGATGTGGAAAAGGCGTTAAATGAGCTGCTCGGTCCGGAGCCCGGAACCCGCACGCCGGTATTGATGCGGCAGCAGTACGGCACGACCCGCTGGGATCGTACGCAGGTTAAACTGCAGAACGTGCTGTACTCGGAAGAATGGGATTATTCCAAGGCCGGTGAGCTGGGCGTGAAGGTACTGCGTCCGCGCGTGGAGGATTTCAAGGGAACCAAACTGGAACCGCTGTTCGGTTATGTAAAAGACCATATTGATCCGATGATGCGTCCGCGCTGGACGTTCTACTGGCAGTTTCTCTTCGATACCTCGAAGGACTCGCACATTTTCGGCGGGATCGGGCCGGAGGTGCTGGGCACGATTTATCTGACACTTGGCGCGATGCTGTTTGCGGTGCCGATGGGCGTGATCGCCGCGATCTATCTTTGCGAATACGCCCGCGAAGGGCGGGTGATCAGCTTTCTGCGAATCTGCATCAGCACGCTGGCCGGCGTGCCGAGCATCGTCTTCGGTCTGTTCGGGCTGGCGTTCTTTTTAAATACGATTCATGTCTCGGATTCCAAGAGCGTGCTGGCCGGTTCGCTGACGCTGTCGCTGCTGATTCTGCCGACCGTGATCCGCGCCTCGGAGGAGGCGATTCTGGCGGTTCCGCGCGCCTATAAAGAGGCCGCACTGAGTCTCGGGTCGGGTCGCTGGCATACGGTGATGACGGTGATTCTGCCCGCCGCGCTGCCGGGCATTCTGACCGGCACGGTGATCAGCATGGGCCGCGCGGC
>JBAYVX010000238.1:0-2952 GCA_041674365.1 Kiritimatiellales bacterium
CAGATGCACGCCGAGCGCGTGGACGGCTACAATCCGCTGGCCGTTGCCGACGCGACCGAGCGCCAGAAAAAGATTCTGCTCGAAGGCAAAGGCCCTGCGCTTCTCGATGTTGTCACCTATCGCCTTTCCGGCCATTCGCCGTCCGATGCCTCTTCCTATCGCTCCAAGGAGGAAATCGAAGCGTGGGAAGCCAACGACTGCGTCAAACTGTTCGGCGAATACCTGATCAGCAACGGCGCACTCACCGCCGACGAAGCCGCCGCTCTGAAGGACAAAGTAGTCGGCAAAGTCACCAAGGCGCTCAAGCTGGCGACCGATAAAACCGTTTCTCCCTACACCGACATCAAAATCATCGAAGATGTGATGTACTCCAACGGCAAGGTTGAAAAATTCGACGACCGCAAACCGGACGTGCTGCTGCCGATGGAAGAAAATCCACGCGTTCAGAAACTGAAGAGCAAGGCGCGCTATGCGTTTGACGAAAACGGAAAAGCCATTTCCGCCAACCGGCTCTACACCTACCGCGACGGAATTTTCGAAGCGATGCTGCATCGCTTCCACACCGATCCAACCATGGTTGCCTACGGTGAAGAAAACCGCGACTGGGGTGGAGCGTTTGCCTGTTACAACGGTCTGACCGAATCGCTGCCGTATCATCGTCTTTTCAATTCGCCGATTTCCGAAGGTGCGATCGTCGGTTCCGCTTGCGGTTACGCGCTGAGCGGCGGCCGGGTTTGTGTCGAGCTCATGTACTGCGACTTCATGGGCCGCGCCGGCGACGAAATCTTCAACCAGATTGCAAAATGGCAGTCCATGTCCGCCGGTATCCTGAAAATGCCGCTGGTTCTGCGCATCTCTGTGGGTAACAAATACGGCGCGCAGCACTCGCAGGACTGGACCGCGATGGTTAATCATATCCCGGGTCTGAAAGTGTACTATCCTGCCACGACCTGCGATGCCAAAGGAATGCTCAACCTCGCGCTCTCCGGAACTGATCCGGTCATCTTCTTCGAATCGCAGAAGACCTATGGCATCGGCGAAATGTTCGAAAAAGGCGGTGTACCGGAAGGCTATTTCGAAACGCCGGAAGGCGAACCTGCCGTACGCATTCCGGGGTCAGATCTGACAATCATCACCATCGGTCCGGTTCTCTATCCGGCAATGAAAGCCGTCGAAGAGTTGAAGGCCAAATACGGTCTGGAAGCCGAACTGATCGACCTGCGCTTCGTCAACCCGCTCAACTACGACACATTGGTCGAATCAGTCAAGAAGACCGGTCGCGTCGTGCTGGCGTCTGACTCGGTAGAACGCGGAAGCGCGCTGCACAACATCGCCAACAACATTTCGCAGCTCTGCTTCGATCACCTCGACGCTCCGCCGGTCGTCATCGGCGCCAAGAACTGGATATCCCCGGCCGCCGAAATGGAAATGGATTACTACCCGCAGGCCGACTGGATGATCGACGCAATCCATCAGCGCATCCTGCCGCTTCCGGGCCACGTTGTGAAACACAACTACACCGGCGGAGAACTGCTGCGAATCAGCCGCAAAGGAGTGTAAGGGCGACATGCATGTCGCCCATTCAGGAGAATGTGATGGCACAAGAGATAAACAACCACGTTCATTCGACCTACTCGTTCAGCCCTTACGCCCCGGCGGAAATTCCCGTGAAGGCGAAAGAGGCCGGGCTGGGAACGGTCGGGATCATGGATCATGATTCGGTTTCCGGATGCGCCGAGTTTCTGGATGCAGCAAGGAAAATCGGGATTGCCGCCACCGCCGGCTGCGAAATCCGCGTGAATATGGACGGCACGCTGGTTGAAGGTCGTAAGACCAACAATCCGGACGAACCGAACATCAGCTATATCGCCTTTCATGGAATCCCCCGCGATCAGTTTGCGGCGGTAGAAAAGTTCCTGCTGCCGATTCACAACGCGCGCATCGCCCGCGACCGCAAAGAAGTTGAGCTGCTCAACGCAAAGCTGGCTCAGTTTGGCGCGCCGCAACTCGACTTTGACAAAGACGTCATGGCGATTTCCGAAGCGGCCAACGGCGGCTCAATTACGGAACGTCACATTCTCTACGCACTGTCGCTCAAGCTGATCGCGGCGTACGGTAAAGGACAAAAGCTCATCGACTTCGTCGAGCGGCAGATGAAAATTCCAATGCTTGGACCCGAGCGTAGCGAGAGAGGCTCCGCGAATGCGGGGCAACGACCGCAGGGAGTGTCAAAACTCAAAGAGGTTTTGCTGGATCTGAACAATCCACATTACGCCTACGACCTGCTCGGCATCTTCAAATCCGCGCTGGTTCCGGATTTTTTCATCCTCTCCGGCAAGGACGAGTGCATCAACGTCTATGACGCGGTGAAGTTCGCCAACGACATCGGCGCGATTCCGGCCTACGCCTATCTCGGCGACGTCGGCGAATCGCCGACCGGCGACAAGAAGGCGGAAAAATTCGAAGACGACTATCTGGATGAGCTGGTTCCGGAGCTGAAAAAAATCGGCTTCAAGGCCATCACCTACATGCCGCCACGCAACACCCGCGAGCAGCTGGCCCGCCTGCGGAAGCTCTGTCAGGAAAATGAACTGATGGAAATCAGCGGCGTGGACATCAACAGCTCGCGCCAGAGCTTTAACTGCCCGATTCTGCTCGAACCGGAATTCCGCCATCTGGCGGATGCCGCGTACGCGCTGATTGCGCACGAAAAGCTGGCTGCAGAAGTTCCAAACCTTGGAATTTTCCATCCGGAAAATCCACTGAGTTTCCAAACCTTGGAAAAACGGATCGAATTTTATTCAAACCTTGGAAAACGGATAGACCATCACCATCCCGAAAAAGCAGTTGAGCTGGTCGATTTTTAAGCCGGTTGCAATGTAACCAGCACAAAGCTGACGGTGACAGTGAGTTGATCAAGCTGTTGCACGTCAGCTTTTTCTTTTGGCCCTG
>JBAYVX010000239.1:0-2937 GCA_041674365.1 Kiritimatiellales bacterium
CCAACGGTTGTGCCGTAGTCTTTTACCGCTACGTTGGTCGCAACTCCGTTCGGGACTCCCGGATGTTCCGGATCCGCACCGACGGGATCCAGCCATTCTTTCAGTTCTGCCACGGTATTCGTGCCAGCCTGAACCATGTCGGGCCGAAACAGAGCAAGCTGCCGTCCATTGTAGAGGAATACATTAAACCGCACGCTGCCCGGGAGCGCGGCCACGCTTTTTTCGATCTGCTCTTTGATGATGCTGTAACTGTATGCGCCGCCGGTCTCATCGCTCAGCATGTCTTTGGATGCATCCAGTATAAAAGCGACACGGGAACCCTCTGTCTCCGCCCCGAAACAGGTCACCGGAGAAGCAGGCAAATCTGTTGTTTCCGGCGCAAAACCATCCGGTGCTGAAGAGTTGCTTTCTTCCGGCTTAACCTCCTCCACTTCCCTGCGCAGAAAATCGAACTGGCCGTTATAGCGCGCCGTCAGAGCTCTCAAATTATTCAGGGTTCCTCCGGCAACCACCTGATTTTCGGCTTCCGTGAGGCACACAAAATCAACGTACGGGCGTGACAGACCATGGGCTGTGTAGGACGCATTGCAGACGGCTTCCAGATGATCAAGAACCTGATCTTTGGAATATTCGACGTATTGGGCGATATCGCGCACAAAACCTTCAGGGAGTCCTTCGGCCTTCCGGTTTTTTTCCTCTTCCTGAATGGCATCAGATGCGCTCTTGAGCAAGTCATCCCGGAGTTTGCGGTCCGGCTCGAGAACCGATGCCCCGCTGATGATATTCCCGGCCAGCAATTCCCACATGGCATAGTCCAGCAGACGGGTCGCTTTTTCCCCGCTGATGTGATGGTGTTCCCAGCCCGACCCCAGCGTCAGAATCACATCCGGTTGCTGTTCCATGGCCGATTGAATGGCCAACAGCCATCCCTGCGCATCCGTGCCGAGCGCAGTTTCATAAACCATGGGCGGTGTATAGTTGTTTTGATCCGCACTCAGCCCGGGCTGCTCCGGATCCGCATTCACCGCCTTTACCCATTCGCCCAGCGCACCTGCCGTTGTTTTGGTTGCAGAGACAAGATTCGGGTGGAACATAAAAACATGCTGCTGGTCATAAAAGATGAGATTAAAAAGCATGGCCGGCTTCATGCCGGATACGATTTTTCCCAGCTCACTTTTGATGTACTCGTAGGTTTCCTGCCCGCCCGTTGAGGGGTCCAGCATAACCGCCGAAGCGTCGATGACAAAACAGACTTTCTCCCCTTCGGCCCGGATACCGAAAAAGTTGATGCGGGAAGGCCCGATTCCCGGAGTGCGGGAAAGATTTTTTAAAATGCGTCCGGCATCAATGCCCGGCAGACTGGTTTTCTGCGTTCGCAGCGAGCTGATTTTCCCGGTATCCGGAAGAACAAATTCGGGATTGGCAAATGAGACTTTTTTGCTGACGAGTTTTGAGGTGAGAGCCCGCTTCTGCAACTGCTCGACTCTCTCCGGAGCCTGCAATTTCTGGCGCTCCAGCTTCGGGTGGCTTTCGGTATGGGCGATCAGCTCCGCATTCTGCTTCTGCACATAATGGACGGCTACAATGGAAACCGCAAAAATGATCAGCAGCGCGTGAATGCCGAAACTCGTAAGCGCCGCCTGCGCGGAATAAGACCGCGTTTTATTTTTCAAAAGATTGTTAAGGTTCCGCTTTTTCATGGGATAACCGGCTCTATTCCACATTTGCAAAGGTTACATTTTTAATACCTGCGCCTGCGCAGGCATTCAGCACATCGACCACCCGTCCGTGAATGGCATCTTGATCCGCAACAATGGTGATCATCGGTTGAGCATCGACCAGCCAGGAAGCCTCCCGGTAGCGGAGCAGGGTCTGCTCGAGATCCGCAAGGTCTGCTTTTGAAGCATCCTTATATTCCTGATCGTTGAAAACAATCGCTCCGTTCGCCCGGACTTCGATCACCTGTTCGTCCGGCATGGAGATCGACTCGGCCTGCTTAACCTGTCCGGGGAGACTCAACCCCAGATCCGCTTCAGAACGTTTCAGCGAAGAACTGACCATAAAATAAATCAGCAGCAGAAACACACAGTCGATCAACGGCGCAATCTGCAGACCCACCTTTTCATTTATTAACTCGTCCAGCCAGGCTTTCATATCTCAATTCCCGGATTCATACGCCCCGAAGATGATGTCGGAAATCCCCGCTTCTGCACACGCTTCCATCACCGCCTTGATGTGCTTATACTTCACCTGCCGGTCTGCCCTCAGGTAGATCCGCAGGTTCGGGTCGGTTTCTTCCAGCTGTTTAATCTGTGTGCTCAGCTCTTTGATATTCATCTTCTGCAAATTCATATAGTATACGGCGCTTCCGTCGGCTTCCGCCGTCACCGTAATCAGCTGGCGGTCACGCGCCTCTTCCGGCACTTTCGCCTTATCCGCCACCGGCAGAGCCACCGGAATGCGCTCCAGCGACGTCAGGTGCGACGCCACCATGAAAAAGATCAGCAGCAGGAACACCATGTCAATCATAGGTGCCATGTTGATCTCGTCATCGCCGCCTTCGGTCGGAATTCTGAATTTCATCGTTCCCTCTCCGGCTTACCGGTCCTCTTCGGTGTTCCGGTAAACATTCATGAAGTGGCCCACCATCCGACCCATCGTCGACATGTGTTTGATGAAGTTGTTCTTGAAGATGAAGTAAGCGATCATTGCCGGAATCGCGATGATCAGACCCGCAGCCGTCGTAATCAGCGCTTCGCCGATATTACCGGCCAGCAGTTCAGGTTTACCCATCCCGCCGGCGGCAATCGTCTGGAAGGCCTTGATCATCCCGGAGACAGTTCCCAGAAGACCGAGCATCGGTGCGGTACCGCCGATGATGGAAAGATAGTTGATCGGCCGCATGAAGGTAACCATTTGCTCGTTCCCGGCTTCTTC
>JBAYVX010000240.1:0-2931 GCA_041674365.1 Kiritimatiellales bacterium
AACCGCGCCGATTAACCCTCAAGAGATAACGGTCGCCGCGTGGGTTAAACGAGATGATACAAATGATATCGACACCTTGTGGGAAAACTACAGATACAGTTCGGTTGAGCAGGACAATCAGGGATATATGGTCCGGTTTGATGCGGGGCTCAACAGGCTTACAACTGTGATGAACGTGAAGAATGGGGCCGGTGTAGTTGAGAAGTTTTCAACGTCTGACTATGTAAGTGACAGTACGGAATGGAACCATATCGCGGCTACCTGGAATTCTGCGTCAGGCACATACACCGTCTATGTCAATGGAGAAGAGGTTGACAGTAAAACGTTTGATGCGGGTTCGACCGTCGTTCCATTGCAGGCAGAGCCCTATATGTTTGTCGGTGCGGCAGGGTCTACAGGGGCTGGATCCTCTTGTTTCGGCGGAAATATGGATGATTTCCGTGTTTATGATTACCCCCTGACCTCTGCGGAAATCAGGGAGCTGTATGAAATCAAGGCGCATTTCAAATTCGATTCTTCAACGGCAGACCTCGACGCCTGCAGTAATTTTGAACGGGTCGCACAGAACATAACGTCATGTTCGTCTGATGGCATTGCCAATGGCTGTTACAACTTTGACGGCACCGATGATTATGTTCGGTTTTCGCCGATCAATTTTTCTGAAATGACAATAGCGGCCTGGGTTAAAAGGGATGATCTGGGAGCCAATGATACGATCATACATAATCATACGTTTGGTACACCGCGGCAGGGATATTATCTGAGATTTTTAACGGGTGTTGATACAATTCAGGCCACTGTGATTGTAGGCACATCGGTGAATTCGATATCCGCGCCGATTGTTAAAGGAACAACGGGGAAATGGCTTCACATTGTTATGGTGTATGATGCAAGTGGAACTCTCAGTTTGTATCTTGACGGGGAGTTCCTTAAAAAAGGAACGTTCGGCAGTGGTCCTATTACCGCATATACAGGGAGTTACGGTTCTGTAGGGACCGGTGCCGGGTACTTCGATGGAAAAATCGATGATATCAGGATCTATGACCGACCGTTTAACGATTACGAAGTATTTGACCTGTATAGAAAAAGTCTAATGAATGTGTGCAAATAGAAATCTGCACACAACATTCCTTTCATTTTCTGTGCCCGGAGGCTTGAAGCAGTGACCTGATCCCCTGAAACTGGACGGTTTGAGATGAGAGTTCTCTAATGGTAAAAACCAAGAAGAGGGACTCAGAAATAAAGAAGCGTCTTTGCGATCATTCAATTTTTCCAATGTTTGGAATTATCCGCGTCCATCTGCGAAATCTGCGGTCAAAACATTCCAAACCTTGGAAATAAAAAAGCCCCGCCGAAGCGGGGCTGTGCAGCTTAGAGTGCCGGTTTGGATTTGTACTTGGTGTGAAGCAGATGGTGCGACACTTCGCCGAGCGGCGCGCCGAGAAACTCTTTGTAGAGCTGCTGGACGGCTTCGTTTTCGTGCGATTTGCGCAGCGCCTTGCCTTCATCTTCTTTGTAGATGGCTCCGATGCGTTTGCGGCGTACGGAATCGTCCGTAAGGCGGGGCTGCCCGCCGCCGCCGATACAGCCGCCGGGACAGGTCATGACTTCAATGAAGTGATAGCTCTTTTCACCGCGCTTGATGCATTCGAGCAGCCGGCGAACGTTGGCGAGTCCGTGGACGACCGCAATATTCACCGTAACACCTTCGAGGAATGACCACGCCGGGACGGTGCCTTCAATTTTGACCGACGCTTCTTTAATGCCTTCGAGTCCGGCGACCGGTTTAACGTGCAGGTTTTCCATCGGCAGTCCACGCCCGGTGATGATTTCATACGCGGTGCGCAACGCCGCTTCCATGACACCCCCGGTATTGGCGAAAATATCGGCCGCGCCGGAACCAAGTCCGAGCGGAGCATCCATTTTTTCGTCTTCAAGCGACATAAAGTCGATGCCGGCTTCTTTAATCATACGACCCAGTTCACGTGTGGTGAGGACGTAGTCCACATCGCGCACGCCGCTGTCGTTCATTTCTTCGCGCTGGCACTCAAACTTCTTGGCCGTGCAGGGCATGATCGAAACAACGGTCATATCTTCGGGCTTCACGCCGATTTTCTGCGCGTAGTAGGTTTTGGCGACCGCACCGAACATCTGCTGCGGCGATTTGCAGGTGGAAAGGTTCGGCAGGAATTCGGGATAATAGTATTCCGCGAAGTTGATCCAGCCCGGCGAGCAGCTGGTGAACATCGGTAACGGAACTTTTTCGCCATCCACCAACGCTCTCTTGAGGCGCGTGAGCAGTTCAGTACCCTCTTCCATAATGGTAAGGTCGGCGGTGAAGTTGGTGTCGAAGACGCCGTCAAAACCGAGTGCGCGCAGTGCGGCAGTCATCTTGCCGGTGACCAGCGTGCCGGGTTCGCAATCGAAGCATTCACCCAGCGCGGCGCGGATGGCGGGCGCGGTTTGCACAACGACCGTTTTTTTCGGATTTTCTAAATCTTTCCAGACCGCTTCCACATGACTCTTTTCAGAGATGGCTCCGACCGGACAAACCGCAGCGCACTGTCCGCATTGCACGCAGGCGACACCGTCGAGATCAAGCGTGAAGGCCGGGCCGATAACGGTATCAAAGCCGCGTCCCTGCGGATGCAACGCTCCAACACCTTGCACCTGTGAACAGACGGTGACGCAACGGCGGCATTTGATGCACTTGGAGTTATCGCGTACCAGCGCGGGTGTACTGTTGTCGATACGGGCTTTGGCTTTCTCCCCTTCGTAGGTGATGTCGCGCAGACCCAACTCGGAGGCGAGATCCTGCAATTCACAGTCCTGATTGCGGTCGCAGATCTGGCAATTTCCGTCGTGCTCGGAAAGAAGCAGTTCCACCACCTGTTTGCGGGCGGCGCGCACCCGCGGGCTGTTGGTTTTGAC
>JBAYVX010000241.1:0-2909 GCA_041674365.1 Kiritimatiellales bacterium
CACGCGTTTTCAATCTCTGCCGGTCTTACCGTTACCAAACGGTCGGCTATTATGTTTCCCTGCTGGCGGCTGCCCGCGATCACCGCGCGATTCCCAGCGTGACGACCATGCAGGGTTTCCGGTCGCAGACCATTATCCGCACGATCGCCGAGGATATTGATGAGGAGATTCAGAAAACCTTAACCAAGGTGACCGAGAAAGAGTTCACGCTCTACATCTATTTCGGTCAGACGGTTTTGCCGGAGCACCGCTATGTCGGCCGTGCGCTTTACAATCTCTTTCAGGCACCCTTGCTGAAAGTCGGTTTTGTTTTCACCAAAAAATGGCTGGTCCAACAGATCACGCCGCTTTCCCTCGGCGGTATTCCGGAGGCGGATCAAATGCACATAGCAGACTTCGCCCGCAACTATTTTTCGCGCAAACGGTTTCAGGACACGCGGATTCAACAATACGCCTATGACCTCGCCATTCTCGTCAACCCGGAGGAGAAAAGCGCGCCATCCTGCAAAAAGGCACTCAAAAAGTTTCAGGAAGCCGCCGATAAACTCAATGTGTACACCGAATTTATCACAAGGGAGGACTACAGCCGGTTAACCGAGTTTGATGCACTGTTTATTCGCGAAACCACGTCGGTCAACCACCATACTTACCGTTTTTCGCGCAAGGCTCACGCCGAAGGTCTGGTCGTTATTGATGATCCGTGGTCGATTATGCGCTGTGCCAACAAGGTGTATCTCGCCGAGCGGCTCGCGCAGGCCAAGCTGCCCGCGCCGCGCACAGTGATTCTTCAGAAAGAATGTTTGAAAGGCACACCGCAAAGTCTGGGAATCACCTTTCCCTGTGTACTCAAACAGCCCGACAGTGCTTTTTCCAAAGGCGTTGTTAAGGCGGACAATGAAGCCGACTTTCGTGAGAAACTCGAAAAGCTGTTCGAGAAATCCGATTTGATCATTGCGCAGGAATTCATGCAGTCTGACTTCGACTGGCGCGTCGGAATTCTCGACCGCAAACCGCTTTTTGTCTGTAAATACTATATGGCTCGTGGCCACTGGCAGATTTGTAACTGGAACAGCGGAACAACAAATACTCGTTTTGGTAAAGCTGAAACCATGCGGGTGGAGGATGCTCCGCCTGTCGTGGTGCAGACTGCACTCAAGGCAGCCAACCTGATCGGCGACGGACTCTACGGTGTGGACCTAAAAGAGGTAGACGGGAAAGTCGTTGTCATTGAGGTCAACGACAACCCCAGCATTGACGCCGGGGTTGAGGATGTTGTTCTGAAGGATGAACTCTACCTCACAGTTATTCGTTCCATCATCAGCCGTATGGAGGGTCCCCAGAAGTAGCTGGACGTGTATTTTTATCATAACGAATTTTATATTGCGGGACGGCACAGAAAAAGGTATGACACGTCATTCAAAATTTTTGGTGGGTCTATTAATCAATAAGGGAGGTAGGTTATGAGGCGTTTGTTTTCCGGTGTAGTGATTGTGATGGTGCTTGTCGCAATGCAGGCGGTTGCTGGGAAAGCAGGCTGGATGGACATGAATGCCGACGGGAAAGTCAGTATGCAGGAATTCTGTGATGCACGGGCTAAATCGGCTGAGAAAGCGGGCAAAGAATTTAAGAAAGAAAATGCTGAAAAACAGTTTGCGAAAAAAGACGTCAACGGTGACGGATTTCTGACCGGTGATGAACTTACGGCGAAACCGAAAGCTTCTGCTGCTGAATAAGTGAGCCCTTGTTTTCCATAAAGCCCCTCCGGATCAACCGGTGGGGCTTTTTTTATTAAAGAACCGGCTTCCAAACCTTGGGAAAATCCGGTTTTGTCTTTCCGATGGTTGGAAGTTTATCCCGCCACCGGCGGGAATGGAGAAGCGGATGTCTCAAAAGAATAGTCCTTTAAATCGTGAGCGGCTCGAAGAGCTGACGAAACAATTCCCCACTCCGTTTCATCTTTATGACGAGGCGGCGATCCGCGCCAACGCCCGCGCACTCAAGGCTGCGTTCGCATGGAACCCCGGCTTTAAAGAATATTTTGCCGTCAAAGCCGCGCCCAATCCGTTCCTGATGAAAATCCTGAAAGCCGAGGGGTTCGGTGCAGACTGCTCATCGCTTCCCGAGCTGCTGCTGGCGGAGGCTGTCGGACTGTCCGGCGAAGAAATTATTTTTACATCGAATGACACGCCCGCTGATGAATATGTTAAAGCCGTAAAGCTTGGCGCAATTATCAATCTCGATGACATCACGCACATTGAGTTTCTTGAACAGTGCGCGGGGCTGCCGGAACTGGTCTGTTTCCGCTATAACCCCGGTCCGCTTAAGGGCGGTAACGCCATTATCGGTCATCCCGAGGAGGCGAAATACGGCTTTACCCGTCCTCAGCTCTTTGAGGGCTACCGCGCGTTGCGTGACAGGGGCGTGAGGCGTTTCGGGTTGCACACAATGGTGGCTTCGAATGAACTGGACGCAAAATATTTTATCGAAACAGCGCAGATCCTTTTTGAACTGGTCAAAGAACTTTCCGCTGAACTGGGGATCACATTTGAATTTGTGAATATCGGCGGCGGCATCGGCATTCCCTACAAACCGGAACAGGAGCCGGTTGATCTGGCGGCCGTCGGTGAGGGGATCCGCAAGCTGTACGAAGAAAAGATTGAGAAGGCCGGTCTTGATCCGCTCGATGTGCGCATGGAGTGCGGACGGATGGTGACCGGGCCGTACGGGTGGCTCATCAGCCGCGTGCTCCATAAAAAGGACACCTATAAACAGTATGTCGGTCTCGATGCCTGCATGGCCGACCTGATGCGCCCGGCTCTTTATGGCGCTTATCACCATATCACTGTGCCGGGTAAGGAAAGCCTTCCGCATGATTTTATTTGTGACGTGACCGGTTCGCTTTGTGAAAA
>JBAYVX010000242.1:0-2892 GCA_041674365.1 Kiritimatiellales bacterium
AAAACCTTTTCTAAATACTGTTGCAGAGACATCAAAACTCAAGACTCAAAACTATTACCGCCAAGTTATCTTGCCTTTTCTGACGATTTTCTGTTTTCGTTTCGAACGCTGCTTAATCTTTTTGCCGTGGCTCATCATATTGCCGATGGCATCCATTCCGCCGCCGCTCATTAGCGTTTTAAATCCGCCTAAAGCTCCGCCTGATAAGGCCTTAAGCATATCCCTACTGCGTTCAAAAGTCTTAATCAAAGACGATATATCGTGCTGGTCCCTGCCGCAACCCGCGGCGATGCGCCTCCTGCGCGAGGGGCTGATTATATCCGGATTTTTTCTTTCCTCAAGTGTCATTGAGTGAATTATTCCCTCAATTTTTACCATCTCGCCGTCATCAATGTCCATACCGGCCATTTTACTGCCCATTCCCGGCAGCATTTTCATCATATCAGCTAAACCGCCCATTTTCTTGACAGTTTGCATCTGTTTTAGGAAATCATCGAAGCCAAACGTGCCTTTCGCCATTTTTTGCTGCATTTTCGCGGCTTCTTCGGCGTTAAACTGCTCCTGCGCACGTTCGACAAGCGTTACAACATCGCCCATACCGAGAATTCTGCTTGCCATTCGATCGGGATGGAACTCCTCAAGTTTATCTAATTTCTCACCAACACCAATAAATTTAATCGGCTTACCCGTTACAGCCTTTATACTTAGGGCAGCACCGCCGCGGGCATCGCCGTCGAGTTTCGTTAAAATAACGCCGTCTAATTCCAATCTTTCATTGAATTCCTTGGCACTATTGACCGCATCCTGACCGGTCATTGAATCGCAAACTAAATATATCTGATGCGGGTTGGTCGTCTTGGCTACCTCGGCAACCTCGTTCATCATCTCCTGGTCGATGTGCAAACGGCCGGCGGTATCAAGAATTACCACGTCATAACCGCTTGATTGAGCGTGCTTTAAGCCATTTTTAGCAACCTTGACAGCGTCTTTCCCGCCAGGCTCATTGTAAACATCAATACCCAACTGCTGACCCAAAGAAACTAACTGGTCAACAGCTGCGGGCCTTTGAAGGTCGTCGGCGACGAGCAACGGTTTTTTGCCTTTTGATACTATATATTTAGCGAGTTTGCCCGCGGTTGTGGTCTTACCACTGCCCTGCAAACCGGCGAGCAAAATCACTGTTGGGCCGGGGGTTACGAAGTATATTTTCGGGTCGGCAGGCCCCATCAATTTCGTCAATTCATCGTTGACAATCTTGACAAAAACCTGACCCGGATGCAGGCTTTTTATAACCTCCGCACCCATTGCGGCCGTGCGGACATCTTTACAGAACTGCTTTGCCACGTGATAGTTAACGTCAGCCTCGAGCAGAGCCTTGCGGACTTCGTTCATCGCATCGGCAATGTTCGCTTCGGTAATCCGCCCGCGATTGGTTATCGCGCGAAAGACATTATTAAATTTTTCCGTTAGTGCATCAAACATATTTTTAGGGTATAGGGTTTAGGGTACAGGGTATGTGCCCAATTTTCTAAAAGGGGTTATTTTACCGAAAATTTCAAATTTTGCAAGTTTATTAAAAAAGAGGCGAATTGTGGACTTTGCTTTACTGAATTGAGTAAAATTAGTAACGATTTTTTCGTACTTTACTGCGTGTTGCGTATAGTTTTTCTGTGAAGCCGCCTTCGGTTAGAAAAGATTCTTCCAATTTTTTCATTTGTCTGCCGAGAAGGAAACTCGCCTGATTGATTAGGCAAATCAAAACATTGGCGGCCGTTTGAGCATCTGTGGTTTTGATTGCGAACGGGTCGGACTTGTCAGACCTGTCGGACGTGTCAGACTCGTCAGACTTATAGTGATTTCGCACAGCCAATGCCTGCGGCGAATCCTTGTGCCAGATTTGCAAACTTCTGTGCCGTAAAAAATCTTCATAATCCAGTAGCAGCTCTTCAAGACTTGAGCGTGCAACGGATGTGAGTTTCATTTCTGTTTTCTTTGAAGTTGCCGAGGCCATACTTCCCTCTGCGATATTTTGCACGCCGCTTCTGGCGGCCTGTATCATTTGATCTTTTGTGCGGGAAGTTCGTTCGATGAATCTGTCGCAAAAAACAACTGTAAAATCGTAAACCATCTGTGCGGTTTGAAAACTTCGGAGTTTTCGGTATCCTCCGTATTGCCCGATTATTTTATTCTCATCCATTAATCAATGCTCCACAAAAAGATTGTTTGATGGAATTTTATCATGAAATTGCAATTAAGCAAAAAAAATAATCCTCCGCCCATTGTCCGACTTGTCCTACAAGTCCGACCTGTCCGACGTGTCAGATATGTCCGACCAGTCCGACCTGTCCTACAAGTCAGAACTGTCCTACAAGTCAGAACTGTCCGATTTGTCCTACTCGTCAGAAAAGTGCAAAACCACCAAAAATCAATCCTAAAACAAAACAGCCAAATGCCAAATAACCTACTATGAATGCAATTTTACTCCTATCCGATATAGCATCATCACCACTAAGCAATTCGTTGTATTGTTTTTGATGCTGAAAATACAAATTCGCATTATGCCGCCATTGATCAAATATATTTCCCGCACGATGCAATTGAAAAACTATTAACACACCATCTAATATTACACCAATCGCAAATAATATCAGGGACAATTTAATAGAACACAATGCTCTAATTTCTGGCGAAGTACCCATAAATGCTAATACTGTCGCAGAACCACCGGCATTAACATAAAATAAATATTTCATTGCCTCATCGCCATATTTAACTTCGATATCGTAAAGCTCTTTCCACCGGCGGTTAATAAAGTTTACATTTTCTTGAATAATCTCTCTCGGAACACTACTATTACAATATTCATTTTGTTCGCTCATTTTGGCAACCTCA
>JBAYVX010000243.1:0-2878 GCA_041674365.1 Kiritimatiellales bacterium
CGGGCTTGTCCCCATCCTGCGCGCAGGCCTCGGCATGACCGACGCGGTGCTCGACCTTCTGCCGACCGCTGAAGTATGGCACCTTGGCTTCTACCGCGACGAAGAAACCCTTCAGCCGGTGGAATATTACCGTAAATTTTCCGCCAACCCGCCCGACCTCGTCTTCGTACTTGATCCCATGCTCGCCACCGGCGGTTCCGCCGCCGCCGGCATTCAGACGGTCAAAAACTGGGGCGCAAAAGAAATCCGGATGATCTCCATCATCGCCGCGCCAGAAGGAATTGCCCATGTTCGCGAAGCGCATCCGGATGTAAACATCTATGTCTGTAAAATCGACGATGGACTTAACAATTCCGCCTACATCCTACCTGGCCTCGGCGACGCCGGAGACCGCATTTTCAATACGTTACAGTAACTTTTTCCAACCATTGGAACTTTCTCATCCATTTTTTCCAATGCTTAGAAAAACCAGCAAGCCGCAACGCAGTTGCTCACCACCAGATACGATAACCGCCTTCGAGCTGAAAGGCGTTTTGAATGTGCCGGATATCCGGGTTCTCGCCGACGACTTCAACCACATCAAAACGGATATACGGCGGGCGCAGCTTGCGTTTCTTCAAAAAATGCATCGCCGCACGCGACAGCTTTTTGCGCTTGGCGCGATTAACAGCGGCAGCGGGCCGTCCAAAAATTTCGCTCGCCCGGGTTTTGACCTCCACAAAAATCAGGGTATCGCCCTGCTGCGCAATCAGGTCGATCTCGTCGTAACCCACATGCACATTGCGGGCGATGATTTTGAGCCCGGCCTTCTTCAGAAACTTTTCGGCCTGCGCTTCGCCCCGCCGTCCGGTAAGAAGATGAGGGGCCGTTTTTTCCAACCATTGGAAGAAGCGTTTCACAGATTCAGTTCCCTCTGTTTGAATTCTGAGATGGGACGAAACGTTTTGCGATGATGAATACACGGTCCGTGGCGATGAATGGCGGCAAGATGATCTTTGGTGCCGTAGCCTTTATGTTTTGCAAAGCTGTACTCAGGAAACAGCGCGTCGAGTTCAATCATCAGGCGGTCGCGGGTGACTTTGGCGATGATGCTGGCGGCGGCGATCGAAAGGCTTTGCGCGTCACCTTTGACAATGCTTTTGGATTTGCACAGCAGTCCGCGAACCGGACGCCCGTCAACCAGTACCAGGTCGGGTTGCGGACTGATCTGTGCGACGGCTTCGGCCATCGCCTTCCATGTGGATTGCAGGATGTTGATTTCGTCGATAACGTCCGCCCCGATGACGGAGCAGCCAATGCGGGCGAAGCTGCATTGTTGAAGCTGTTCAAAAAAGTGTTCGCGGCGCTTTTCGGTCAGCGCTTTGGAGTCGGTAAGTCCGGTAAACTGTTCGGCTCCGCCGTTTTCGAGCGGCTCGCGGTCAAAGGCGACGGCGGCGGCTACGACCGGACCGGCCAGCGGGCCACGCCCGGCTTCATCCACCCCGGCAATAAAAAAGAGGCCTGATTTCCAGGCCTCTTTCTCATAACGGAGCATGTCCATTGCAACCTACACGCGACGTTCTTTAATCCGCGCTTTTTTGCCAGAGATGTCACGAAGGTAGTAAAGTTTCGCGCGGCGGGTTTTACCGGCACGAACCACTTCGATCTTCGCCACGTTCGGACTCTGAATGGGAAATACACGTTCGATGCCTTCGCCGAAAGCTACGCGGCGCACCGTGAAAGTTTCCGCAATACCCGATCCATCACGGCCGATTACCGCACCGGTGTAGACCTGAATACGCTCTTTCGCGCCTTCTTTAATTTTGACATGCACGTCGACGGTATCGCCGATACCGAATACGGGGATTTCTTTGGTGCACTGTTCTTTGCCTATGTTTGCAACTACAGGATTCATAATTGTTCTCTTTCTTCCAATTCCAAAATCGAGCGTCGAATCATACCCAACTGCGTCTTTCGGTCAAGCGCCATCTCCATTTTCCGCCGGGGGCTGGCGCAGCAGATCCGGACGGCGCTCCGCGGTCCGTTTTTCGGACTGCCGACGGCGCCAGTCCGCAATGGCGGCGTGGTTCCCCGTCAACAATTCCTCCGGTACTTTCATGCCGCGAAATTCGGGCGGGCGGGTGTATTGCGGATATTCCAGCAGCGGCTCGCTGAACGATTCCTGCCCAGCCGCCCCTTCCCCGCCAAGTACACCGGGAATCAGACGGACGACGGCGTCGATAACCACAGCGGCGGGCAGCACCCCGTTAGTCAGGACATAATCGCCGATGGAGATTTCTTCATCGATGATTGTTTCGCGGATCCGTTCGTCAATTCCCTCGTAATGGCCGCAAACAAAAATGAGGTGTTTTTCAGTTGAAAGTTCCTGCGCGCGCTGCTGGGTAAAGGGCTTTCCTTGCGGGCACATCAGAATCACACGAGATTTATCCGTACGGACAGATTCGACCGCTTTAAAGATTGGTTCGGGCTTCATAACCATCCCAGGGCCGCCGCCGAACGGGCGCTCGTCGGTTGTGCGGTGTTTATCTTCGGCAAAGTTGCGCAGGTTGATGCCGTTAAAGGTAACGTGCCCCGCCTTGGCGGCGCGTTTCATCATGCTCTGACCAAGAAAACCGTCGAGCATTTCAGGGAAAAGGGTTATAACGTCTATGAGCATGGAATGATGGAATAAAGGAACGATGGAATATTGGGAAGAACAATCAGCAATCCATTATTCCCGCATTCCAGTATTCCAATCCCCCTATTCCACAACTTCGAGCATCGCGCGGCGGCCATCACGGGCGGCGACGGCTCCGAGAAGCGTACGCATGGCACCGACGGTTTTACCGCTGCGGCCGATGACTTTACCGACATCTTTTTCGTGACAGCGCAGTTCATA
>JBAYVX010000244.1:0-2869 GCA_041674365.1 Kiritimatiellales bacterium
GCATAGCGGTGATTGTTTTCTTTCGGTACGATGAGATGCACATCGACACCGCGCAGAGCCGCGGAGCGCAATGCGCGCAGGATGTCTTCCGGCGGAACAAAGTACGGGGTGACGGCGAGGATCTGCTTTTTGGCGAGGATGATGCTGTTGAAGAAGCTTTCAACGGCGACGTCTTCAACGGTGGACGGACCGCTGCTGATGAGACGGGCAGTGATTCCGCCGACCGGTTCGATGTGCGGAAAGTATTCCTCGGTCAGAAGTTTTTCAGGGGATTCCTCGGTGATGAAATACCAGTCGCGCAGGAAAGAGTACTGCAGTTCCTGCACAATCGGGCCTGCGGTTTCGAAGTGATAATCGCGAATGGGCGGGTTGCCGGGGCGGGTGACGTGATCGTCGAGCAGGTTGATGCCGCCGAAGAATCCGGTTATTCCATCCACAACGAGTGTCTTGCGGTGGTTGCGCAGGTTGATCTGGAACTGGCGTTTGAGTGGATTGGCCTGTGTCCAGCCGGCGACGCGGAAGTTGGGGACTTTGCGGGCTCTGTGGAAGAGTCCTCCGAAGAGTGCTGCGGTAGAGCCGAAGCGGTCGTAGAGCAGGCGGACTTGTACACCTTCCTTGGCTTTGGCGGAGAGGGCGTCCATGAATTCACGGCTGATGTTGTCGTTGCCGATGATATAGCTCTGGAGATGGATGTGATGTTTGGCGTTACGGATGGCTTCCAGCATGCGCGGGTAGGCTTCGTCGCCGTCAACCAGCGGGGTGATTTTGTTGCCGGCCAGTGCAGGATGGTCGGGCATGAGTGCGTTGAGGGAGCGGTTCAGTTCGCGCTGAAATTCGTTTTCGGCGGGCGTGCCGGTAAGATGATGCCAATAAGCGCGCGGTGCGGCGGCTTGAGTACCCTTACGGGTTTCAAGCACATGTTCATCCGCGAGAAATTTCAGGTAGCCGCGGTCGCCGACGCGGTCAATACCGAAGCTGAGATAGAGAAGGGGGCCGACGACGGGGAGCGACCAGGCGGTGAATATCCATAGAATGGTGGAGCTGGCGTTACGACGGCGCTGGAGACTATGGAACGTGACCAGAACAAAAGCGCTCAGATGGCATATCCACCCGACGATCCAAAGAATGATTTGCTGGTTTGGTTGCATGAACACCTCGGTTATCAGTTATTCAACGCCTCCCGCAATTCTTTTTCGTACAGGTGCGGCTCCAGCAGGAAAGAGTCGTGGCCTTTGTCGGAATGTACACTGACGTGCCGGACCGGAACACCGCCTTCTTCGAGTTTTTTCCGGTAGTATTCCTGTTCTTCGGGATAGAAGCAGTAGTCGTCATCGATAGTGATGATGAGGTAGTGCTGGTGGCGGCATTTTTTAAAGAGGGTAACATAATCCGGCGCGCCGCAGTCGCGCAGCAGGTGATATTCCGACCAGGCGGCGATGAACTGCAGATAGCTGTTGGCGTCGAAGCGCCGTACGAGTTTCCGCCCCTGATGCAGGATATAGGATTCGAGCGGCGTGCGGACTTTGTACCATGAAAATTCGTCGTATTCCTGTTCCCAGCGGTTCTGGGCGCGCTCTTCAATGAAGTCGAGCGAGACGAAGGTTTTGTGGGAGATCATGCGCGCGAGAGCGAGGCCGCGCACCGGCGGCTCGTTGTCGTAATAGTCGCCGTTGCGGAAGTTGGGGTCGTTTTCGATGGCGAGGATCTGCTCAATGTTGTGGGCACGGATCAGTGTGGTCGGTTCAATGCCGGTGGCGATGGCGATGACACGGTCGGTGATGTGTGGATAGCGTGTGACCAGGTTGGCGGTGAGCATTCCGCCGAGCGACGCACCGATGACAGCGTGCAGTTTTTCAATTCCCAGATGCTTCAAAAGCGGAAGCTGCGAGTCAACAATGTCGCTGAAGTGGATGCGCGGAAAACTTCCGCCGTATGGTTTGCCGGTGGAAGGATTGATGGACGAAGGCCCCGTGCTTCCGTAGCAGCCGCCGAAGTAGTTGATGCAGATGACAAAAAACCGGTTGGTGTCGACAATTTTATCCGGACCCAGATAGTCGTTCCACCAACCGTTTTGGCACTCTGCATTCCATTTTTCACCCACACCCGGTACAGACGGATTAAAGCCGGCGGCGTGCTGCGAGCCGGAAAGGGCATGGAACAGCAGAATGGCGTTGTCGCACTTTTCGTTCAGCGTGCCGTACGTTTCATATGCCAGCGTGATCGGGCCGAAGGTGACTCCGCTTTTCAGCGTCAGTGTGTCGTAGGTATAAAACTGTGTTTCAACGTTTTTCATAAAGCGGGGAAACTATGAACTATGAAAGATGAATTATGAAAGCGGTATTTTTCCCGAATCCATATTCATCAATCATAATTCATCGCTCATCATTCTACTCCAGGGCTTGTTTCAGATCGGCGAGAATATCGTCGATATGCTCCAGACCGACCGACAGACGGATGAGGCCGGGCGTAATGCCGCCTTCCGCTTGCTGTTCGGGCGTGAGCTGCGAGTGCGTTGTGGTTGCAGGATGAATCGCCAGACTTTTCGCGTCGCCGACGTTGGCGAGGTGCGAAAAGAGCTGAAGTTTTTCAATAAACTTCTTACCGGCTTCTTCGCCTCCTTTGAGTTCGAACACTACCGTGGCGCCGAAACCGTTTTTTAATAATTTTTTCGCGGTTTTGTGTGACGGATGGTTTTCGAGTCCCGGATAGCGAACCCACTCGACTTCACTCTGTTTTTCGAGAAACTTCGCAACGGCCAGCGCGTTTTCGCCGTGACGTTCCATGCGCAGTGCAAGTGTTTCAATTCCCTGCAGAAACTGCCACGCATTGTCGGGCGAAAGACACGCGCCGAGGTTGCGCAGCGGCACCA
>JBAYVX010000245.1:0-2855 GCA_041674365.1 Kiritimatiellales bacterium
AGCCCCTGCCGCGCCGGTTTTCCGGTCGTCAGATCGTGCATAAATTTTTCGAACAGAACCCGCTCGTGCGCCGCCTGCGGATCCATTAATACGATTCCTTCTTCTGTTTCAAGTACAACATACATTCCACCCGCCTGTCCCAATACACGACACCACTTCCAGGGGGAAGATTGCTGATTTCCGATTGAGGATTGCGGATCGGAAACTGGAGCTTGGCTATTGCGTTCGTACAGCGGTTTGCGTTGTACTTCTGAGCTGTTGTACCGTTGAACTTCAATATTCAGCTCGTGCTGTTTTTCAACCGGCTGTACGGGGCGCGGTGATTCAAATTTAAATGCCGGCTCGCGGCGTTCCGCCTCTGGTGCTTCGAGCGCCAATGCCTTTTGTACCGCTGCGATCACCGCATCGCGCACCGCATTGGGGTGGCGGAAACGCACCTCCTTTTTTGCCGGATGCACATTCACATCCACCAGCGCAGGCGGGCATTCGATAAAGAGAAAAGCCGACGGATAGCGGCCGCGCGCCAGCACCGCGTGATAGGCCTCGTTCAGCGCGTGATAGATTACCGGCGCGGAGGCCGGGCGCCCATTAATAAAAATATACTGATCTGAGCGGTCCGAGCGTCCGGTTTGCGGCAGGCCGGCAAAACCGGTCACCTTTACAGCATCCACTTCATAATCCAGCTTGCGCAGATTGCCCAAGAACGCCGGGCTGTAAAGCGCGGTAATGCGGTCGGCCAGATTGGAACCGCCCGGCAGGTTATAAACTTCGCGTCCATCGGAGTTGAATGTGAGCCCAATTTCCGGATGCGCCAATGCATAGATCGCAAACAGCTGCCGGATCTGTGCCAGTTCGGTCGCCTCCGTGCGTAAAAATTTGCGCCGCGCGGGTACGTTGAAAAACAGATTGCGAACCTCGAAGCGCGTACCTGGCGGACAGCCCGCGTCCACTACATCCTGCATTTTGCCGCCGCTGACATGGATTTCCGTCCCGCTCAGCTCCCCGGCAGGCCGTGTAATCAACGTAAAGCGGGAAACGGCGGAAATCGACGAAAGCGCCTCGCCGCGGAACCCGAGTGTCAAAACCGCTTCAACCTGCTCCGCCGTGCGGATTTTGCTCGTTGCATGACGTTCAATCGAAAGCAGCGCATCATCACGGTTCATGCCCGAACCGTTATCAGAAACGGCAATTAATTGCATCCCGCCCTGAACGACTTCGACATCCACCTGCGTCGCGCCGGCATCAATTGCGTTTTCAACCAGCTCCTTCATTACCGAAGCGGGTCGTTCGATCACTTCTCCCGCTGCGATCTTATTGATCACATGATCCGGGAGCATCTGGATGTGTTGGTTCACGGACGGGACATTACCCGCTTTTTCCAATGTTTGGAAAGTGAAACCGCGAAGGAACGCCGATGAAGGCTGATTTTTCCAAACATTGGAAAATCTGTATTTGCACCCGTTTAAAAATTCCAATGTTTGGAAACTCCGGTATGATTTCCACCCATTCGAAGGGAGAGCGTTAGTCAATATGACAGCGGGAAAATCGTTGAAGTTTTTTTTGCGGCTGATGCGGCATCCGGGCACTCCTGAGAGTGTCGGACGCGGCGTTGCCGCCGGATTTTTCACAGCCTTTCTCCTACCCGGCGGCCACATGGTGGCAGCATTTTTGATGGCCATGATGATCCGTGGAGCACGGGGTACTGCGGTTCTTGCAACCTGGATCAACAACCCGTTTACTATTCCTTTCATCTGGCCATTTCAGTGCTATCTTGGCAGCTATATGATCGGTAGCCCCTTATCGCACAAGCTGATTGAGTACCTGCTATGGAACGCCGTTCATACTCCCACGATGAAAACCATCGGCGAACTGAGTAGCGAGCTGATCGCATCATTTTTCGCAGGCGGGTTAGCTCTGGGGCTTGTCGCTGCGCTGATTGGATATTTCTGTGCCGTCGCGATCGTGAAGCGTCACCGGGTTCGACTGGCTGGACGGAAAGAGGCCCGGATAAATCTGTGGAAACAAACCAAAGGATTGCAATGAAACTGACAAAACATGGAATGCAGGAATGGCTGGGCGCGGCGGGTATCGCCCTGGCGCTGTCTCTGCCGTGGGGCTGGCTGGCGGTAAATGTCAGCCGGACGGCGGGATATGTTCTGCTCGGAATCACCTGGCTTCTGTGGTTGGCGATCGCGGCGTTCTTCCGCGTTCCCAAACGGGTTATCATCGCCGATCCCGCAGTGTTGGTTTCGCCCGCCGACGGCGTGGTGCGCGATATTGAAGAGGTAGAAGATCACGGCATCGAATTGTTTGCCGGACAGAAGCTGATGCGGATCGGCATTTTTCTCTCTGTGCTGGATGTGCATGTGAACCGCGCCCCGTGCGATATGCAGGTGCAGTACCGAAAATATAAAGAAGGACGCTTTCTGGATGCACGCGACAACCGCTGCGCCAAAGAAAATGAGTCGCTGGTGATTGCCGGAACGGGCTCGGCAGGCGGTAAAAGATTTTCCTTGGCCATCCGGCAGGTTTCGGGAGCCATTGCGCGGCGGATCGTCTGCGTTCCGCAGCCGGGCAGTACCCTGAAAAAAGGCGAAATCTACGGGATGATCAAGTTCGGCTCGCGTACGGAGTTGTATTTCCCTGCCGAAAACGGCATAACAGTCTGCGTTCGGGTCGGCGACAAAGTCCGGTCTGGAAGCTCCCTGATGGGGCGTGTCGAAAATTGATTTATCGATTATGAACGAAACTGTACCTGAAGCTGCCGAATCCCGGTTTAATCCGGTGCCAAGCCTGATTACGTTGTGTAACGCCTTTTGCGGTTTTGCATCGATTGTCTATGCCATCGCCAGCTA
>JBAYVX010000246.1:0-2853 GCA_041674365.1 Kiritimatiellales bacterium
ATATTTGTAATAAATACTTCATTTTTTAAGATTCTCCGGCATACAGTCTGCTTTTCTTTAATTATCCCGGTGCGGAACTGCCATTGCCCGGTTGTGTCAGGAGCTGTTTTGACATGATTGAAGAAATTTTACGCGAAGCGATTCTTGGAAAAAGTCTGGTTAAATTCCGTTATGCGGATGGAGCGAAAGTTCTTGAACCGCATATGGTTGCGTATAACAGAACCGGACATATTTTGTTGTATGGGTGGTTTGTCCGGGGCGACAGCCGGTACGGGGAACAGGGCTTTCAGGAATATATGCTGGCGGGGATCTCAGAGCTCAAAATTCTTCCGGAAAAATTCTCAAAGCCGCGATTCGGCTACAATCCGAATGATGAAAGTAAGTTTGCGGCAATTCACTGCTGTCTTTGATTCCGGTTTTCCAAACATTGGAAACTCAGGTCGAATTTTTTCCAATGATTGGAAATTGATCCACTCTGAGATATGGTTCTCCGGTAATGGAACGAAAGCCCATAGAGCCTGATGTCTGGAAATATGCCTTGCCCGGCGGGTGGGAAGCTGTTGCCGGAAAGACCGATGCCGACAACGACCGGCTCAGCCTCAAAACGGCACAGGCGAATGACCTTTGGTTTCATGTCCACGGACTGCCTGGTAGTCATGTTATTCTGCACGGCCCGGACGGGGAGTCCGCTTCCACAGATCTGATTAAAGCCGCCGCAGCGATTGCCGCGTGGCACAGCAAAGCACGCAATGCCGGAATTGTTCCGGTTTCCTGTACTGAAGCAAAGAATGTATCAAAACCGCGCGGTGCCAAACCCGGCTCTGTCTGCATCAAGCGCGAAAGAACCATCAAAGTTCGCCCCGCGCTGCCGGTTTAGGGCAGGAGTTTGGCCTCTTTGATCAGGCGACAGAATTCTTTCTTGGTGACCTGATGCAGTTCGCCTTCCTTGGCGAACGGGTTTTCCATCGCCTTGTAGGTGACGGATAGGCGCTCGCATTCCACGATCCTGAAGAATTCCTTATCCTTTTTCCAAAGTTGACCCTGTTGCAGTTTCATGTGTCTTGTGTAGAACCTATCCCAAAACTTCCGCCGGGTGAGGACACCCGGCCTACAATTTTAAAATTATCGAATATTTTCTGTAGGCCCGATGTCCTCATCGGGCGTTCCCACAGGTTTTGGGATAGATTCTAGCATCCTGCCGCATATTTCTCCAGAGTTTCCATCACTCCATTATTCCGGCATTCCAACCGCCCATTCTTTTTGCACGGTTCTAATTAAACCCTAACAATCCTCTAATAGAGTTTGCTCATATTCAGAACCGTAAACAGTGGGGGCCGGAACCCTGAAGGCGAAAGGGAAGACCTTCAATCCGGTGCTCACTGGAATGTTACAGAACGGAAATACGGAGAAACTCTAAGATGAAAAAAGCAGTATTAAGTGCCGCAGTAATCACCGCGATCGCCCTGACGGCTTCCGCGGAGCAGAAGATTGTAATCGACGGTTCGACCACAGTCGGCCCGATCGCCAAAGCGTTTGCCGAATATTTCATGGCCGCTCACCCGGACGTGAACATCACCGTCAGTGAATCCGGCAGCGGGAACGGCGCCAAAAGCATCATGAACGGCACCTGCGATATCGCCGACATGTCCCGCCCGATGAAAGACTCTGAATTTAAAGCGGCCGCCGATAACGGCATCCAGCCGGTCGCCCACGTCGTGGCCCTCGACGGATTGCCGATTCTCGTTCACCCGCAGAACCCCGTCGCTGAATTGACTACCGAACAGATCCGTAGAATCTATACCGGCGAAATCACCAACTGGAAAGAAGTCGGTGGTCCGGATTTGGCCATTGTCGTGATTACCCGCGACACCAACAGCGGCACCTACGAAACCTTCGAAGGTATGGTCATGAACAAACAGAAGATTACGGAAAAAGCCGAATACGTCGGAAGCAACGGCGCCATTCGTCAGCGCGTGCAGAGCACACCTGCCGCCATCGGTTATGCCGGGCTCGGCTTTGTTGATAAAACCGTCAAAGCGCTCAAAGTGAACGGCGTTTATCCGTCTGCCGCCACCGTCCGTACCGGTGAGTATCCGATCTCCCGTCCGCTGTTCATGTACACCAACGGCTACCCGAAACTCGGTTCGGCGCTCTATCAGTTCGTTACTCTGCATCTGACCGAAGACGGACAGGAAATGGTTGAGCAGATCGGCTTCATTCCGGTCACGGCATACTAAAGAGCGGCATGATGGAATATTGGATTGATGGATAAAAGAGGTCTATCGATTAAAGGGCGGGAACGGGCAAAACCCTTCCCGCTTTTTTGTGAGTCCACGGTGTGAATGATTTTTTGGATCGCTTAACGTCTGCGATGAGGGGCGGGAAACACCGCCTTGTTCATTGCCTATTCCGTTAAATTTTCTACCGGGGTTTTCCGTACCTCTCGATTGCCTGGTTAGGAACTTTTTCCTATTAATGATGGTAGTAAAAAGAATGCAATCACTCCCCATATGACCAGCCAGATTCCAACGACTAAAATAAACTTTCTAGAATAGTTCTCTTCATACAGTTTGGCATTAACCAGCGTGTCGAGGTGGAACTTTTTCCCGCAATTCGACATACTGGTTCCAATGGGTTTGTGAAACCATGAAAGTAGTATGCCGGGAATGATGTTCAGGATGGCCATGTAGAGTCCGATTGTTTGTCCGTTATTCATTTTTATAGATTCCTAACGCGAGTTGAGCGTCTTCGAGATAGGCTGGCAGACGAAGTCTGCCAAGTCTAGCGAGAAGCCGCTCGAATGATCTGGTTCGGGCGCGCGAATCAGCGCGCATCGGAACAGATCAGGCGAGA
>JBAYVX010000247.1:0-2844 GCA_041674365.1 Kiritimatiellales bacterium
ATACCATTACCGCCCGCTTCCTAGTGCAGCAGGATGCCGTGTCCGACATTGAATATCGCGGTCTTTATAACGAGGAAGCAAAACTGATGGCACACGACCATCCGTTCGGCGTCGGCCTCGGAAACTTTTCCACCTACTCGTGGCTGAAATACGGATCGGCAGTCGGTCTTAACGAATACGGCACACCCGCACACAACCTTTGGTACCTCACTCTCGGTGAACTGGGCTACCCCGGACTGTTTGCTTTTATTTTTTACTGGCTCCGGTTTTACTCCATCGGCCTGCCCTTCCTTTTCCGCCGCCGCACCGACCTCATCTACGCAATTGCCGCTTCTGCTGTCGCTGCCAGTATGATCGGACACATTCAAAACATGCTTCAGCTATCCTATCGCCAGACATCCATTTATATGTTCAATAAAATCCTGATGGGCATCGTCGTTGCCGCGTGGTACATCGACCGCGACACCCGCCGAAAAGAGCGGGAAATCCGCCGGCTGACACGTTTAAAAACCTGATGAATCGCCTATGACCGACCGTAAAAAAATTGTCTGTTACGACGACAACCCCGACTACGGCGGACATCAGGTTATGGCCTGTCTCGCCGTCGAAGGACTCGCTCAATCCGCCGTCTGGCGGCCCGTTTTCTTTTGTTCGCCGGAAAACCACCGCCTCAACCAGCGGCTCCTCGAAATTCAGTCCGCCAGCGGCAACCTTGAAATCCGTCGAACCCCTTTCACCACCCGTAAACTGCAAGGCCTGCACAACCGCTTTGCCAACGCATCCATTGGTGCGCTGGCGCTGCTGCTCGGCCAGGAACAGCCCGATCTGATCCTCTGCATCCAGGGAGAAATCGAAGACGGCTCACTCGCATTGTGCGCCGCTGAACGAATGCATGCCCCTTGCATCAGCTATATCCCTGTCCCTCACCGCATGGCGCTCATGGGCGCAAAACTCGGTGCTCTCCGCGACTCATTCAATGCGTATCTTTTCCGGAAACCGGACGGATGGATCACCATCAGCGACTCAATGAAAAAGTTGCTCGAAGAGCGCGGCACCACCGCCCCCATCGAAATTGTTCACAACGGAATCGACCTCTCCCGCTTTGCGCCGCGCGATAAAACTAGCGCCCGCACCACGCTCGGCCTGCCGGAAAACAAAACGATCTACGGCACGATCGGCCGCATTGAGTTCAACCAGAAACAACAGGACTTTCTCGTCCGGACTTTTTCCAAATATTGGAAAACGGATGCAGCTGTACACCTCGTCATCACCGGCGACGGCCCCGACCGCGGGCGGCTCGAAGAGCTGATCTGTGAACTCGGCCTGCAAGAACGGGTCACCCTGCTTCCGTGGCAGGCTAACAGCACGCTCGTTTACAATGCGCTCGACCTGCTCATCATCCCCTCGCGCTTCGAAGGCGTCCCTCTCGTCATGCTCGAAGCACTCTCCTGCGGCGTTCCGGTCATTGGAAGCGCCCGCGACGGTATGAAAGATATTCTGCCCGCAGAGTGGACGTTCGAAACCGAAAATGCTGCTGCGCTGGCGCAAACCGCAGAATATGTTTGCCGCTCCCTTCGGTTACTGCCCCACGATAACGGGGCCTCGCTCGCTGCGCTCGGGTCAAAACATTGGAAAAACGAGCTGCCGATCCTGCAGACTGAAGTTCGCAACGACTATACCGTCGAAAAATTTAAGCAGAATTTTGAGGCGGCTCTCAATCGTTTCCTTATAATGAGCCGCTGATGTACCTCGACTTCTTCCAGCTGAATGAGTTTCCGTTCAACGTGACGCCTGATCCGCGGTTTCTCTTTTTTTCAGAGCGGCACCGCGAAGCCTTCGACTCCCTGCTCTATGGAGTTGAACACCGCAAAGGATTCATCGTCCTGACCGGTGAAGTCGGCTGCGGAAAAACCACCATCTGCCGCTCGGTTCTCAACAACCTGCCCGGTACCACACACTCGGCGTTCATTCTCAATCCTTCTCTGACCGCATCCCAGCTGGTTCGTTCCATCCTGACGGATCTGCGGATTGAACCCAGGGGCGGCGATAAACTTGTCCACATTGCCCAGCTCAACCGGTTCCTGCTTCAGTGTCTGGAAAAAGGCGAAAACGTTGCGGTCATTATCGACGAATCCCAGAATCTCGACCCGCAGCTGATGGAACAGGTACGGATGCTTTCCAATCTCGAAACGGATCAGCATAAGCTCATGCAGATCATTCTGTCGGGTCAGCCGGAACTTAAGGAACGGCTCCGCCAGCCGGAACTGCGCCAGCTGCGCCAGCGGGTGATGGTGCATTGCGACCTCGCCCCGCTCAGTCTGGTTGAAACCGCCCTGTATATTCAACACCGCCTTAAGATCGCCGGAGCCTCCAATCCTGTCGCTGTTTTTGACAGCGCAGCTATCCACCGAATTCATGACAGTGCCGAAGGAATTCCCCGCCAGATCAACACCGTTTGCGACCGTTCGCTGCTGGCGGCCTATGTACGAAATAACCGGCAGGTCACATCCCTGGATGTGGCACATGCCTTGGCCGAGCTTTCATCATTAATCGGAGTTCAGGGGGAATCAGAATGAGTTTAATTCAAGATGCGCTGAAACGTAAATCGGAAGAAACTCCGGAAGCTGTTCCGACAGAAGCCACGACGGACCCAACAACACCGGCGGGTATTTCGTCCGCCGAATCCGTGACAAAAGGGCCTCAGCCCCTGCTCATTGCCTTGATCATCCTGCTGGTCATTGCTCTGCTGGTTGCTCTCACCGGACTGGCTTTCTCACTGATTCGTCCGGCGGCATCATCCCGCCAGAACGCAACAACAGTTGAAAAACCGGTACCGGTTATTGA
>JBAYVX010000248.1:0-2829 GCA_041674365.1 Kiritimatiellales bacterium
AACTCCAACGGCTACGACTCCGTCGAAGCGCTCCGGCAAATTCACGGACTGGTCGATATTTACCTGCCCGACATTAAAACTATGGACAACGCGCTCGGGCAAAAATTCTCTGCCGTTGCCGACTACGCCGACGTCATTCCCGGCGTTCTGCGCGAAATGCTCGCTCAGGTCGGACTGCTGGAGCTGGACGACGAAGGCATCGCCAAGCGCGGACTGCTTGTCCGTCACCTCGTATTGCCGGGACAGATCGAAAACAGCAAAGTGTGCCTGAATTTTCTGGCGGAGCTGAACCCGGAAATCACCGTCAGCATCATGTCGCAGTATTCCCCGCAATACAAAGCCTGCGGAATTCCGGAGCTCAATCGGACGTTAACGGCGGAAGAATACAACGAAATCACCGACTACGCCCTCGAACTCGGCCTCGAAAACGCCTTCATCCAAACCTTGGAAAGTCAGAAAACCCAACTTCCCAACTTCGCCCACGCGGCTCCTTTTAAGGATTAGCGGCTCTGCGCCCCGAAGTTTTTAAGCATTTGGAGGCCAACGGCCTGGCTTTTTTCGGGGTGGAACTGGACGGCGAAGACGTTGTCTTTCCAGACGGCGGAACAGTATTTGAGTCCGTAGTCGGTTTCACCCGCGATGATGCCCGGATCTTCCGGCGCAACGTAGAAGGAGTGGACAAAATAAAAGTATGCGCCGTCGTCTACGCCCGCAAACATCGGGCAATCCGGTTTTTTCTGGTTCACGGCGTTCCAGCCGATCTGCGGAACCTTCAACTCCGCCGCGATCCGGAAGCGTTTGGAGCCGCCTTTAAAAATGCCGAGGCCTTCAACGCCGGGCGTTTCTTCCGATGTTTGGAAAAGCGCCTGAAGTCCTAAACAAATTCCCATGAACGGGTTGCCGGAAGAAATCCATTTTTGAATCGGCTCAACGAAGCCATGTTGGGTGAGGTGAGCCATGCAGTCGCCGAAGGCACCGACACCGGGAAGAATGACGGCGCGACAGGCGTCCATCTGCCCAGGCGCGGAGACGATTTCCGCGTCCAGCCCGAGAAATTTGCAGGCGTTAGAAACGCTGCCGAGATTGCCCATACCGTAGTCAATAATGCCGATCTTGCTCATGGAGAAACGTTCTACCTGTGGGCGTCTGGATTTGCCACAAAAAACACAAAAATCCACAAGAACAACAGCCTGATTTTTCGTGTCTTTTTGTGTTTTTTGTGGCCAACATGCAGTCAACTCATGAAGACAAATTATAAATATCTTTTTGGCCCGGTGCCGTCGCGGCGGCTGGGGCGCTCGCTCGGCGTGGATGTGACGCCGTTTAAGACCTGCTCGTTCGACTGCGTGTTCTGTCAGTGCGGCTGCACGACGAAGCTGGTTTCGGAGCGCGACGAGTTTGTGCCGTTCGAAGAGGTTTGCGACGAAATCGAAACCTGGCTGAAGGTAGACGGCGCAGCGGACGTGATTACATTCGCCGGGTCGGGCGAGCCGACGCTTTATTCCCGCCTCGGCGAGCTGATTGAGTTCATCAAGGCGCGCACAGCCATTCCTGTGATTGTGCTTTCGAACGGCACCCTGCTCTACCGGCCCGATGTGCGAGACGAACTTTTAAGTGCCGATTCCGTAAAAATCAGTCTGAGCGCATGGGACGAGGCGTCATTTCAGCAAATCAACCGCCCCGCCCCCGGTCTTTCGTTTGAGCGGGTTTTGGCGGGCGAGCAGGAATTTCGTGCCAATTTCAAAGGCGATTTGTGGCTGGAAGTTTTTCTGATGGAAGGAATTAACGCAGATCCGAAGCAGGTGAAAAAAATCGCCGCCGCCATTGCTGAAATCAAGCCGGACCGGATTCATTTAAACACGGCGGTTCGTCCGCCGGCTGAGGCCGGCGTGCTGCCGGTTACAAAAGAAAAGCTGAGAGTTTTGTGCGACCTGTTTTCTCCGCGAGCAGAAGTCATCGCGGCATTTTCGGCAAATGCGGGCGTTGCAACGGTATTGAACGTCGAAAAAGTAATTAATCTGATCTGCCGTCATCCCGCTACCGCGGCTCAGCTGGCGCAGAGTTTCGGGGTTGAGCTCTCTGTGATTTTGCCGCTTCTCAATGATTGCCGGCTCCAACCTGAGGTGCGCGGCGGCGAAATCTATTATAAGTGCCTGTAAAAAGGGCTTGCGCCGCAGGGCGCGTTATGATTAAAAGACCCGCTCTTTTAGCAAGGATTAGGTAAAAAATGAAAAAAGAAATTCATCCCGAGTACACTGATGCAGAAATTTCGTGCGCCTGCGGCCATGTGGTGAAAACCCGTTCGACCGTTAAAAAAATGCACGTGAACCTTTGCTCCGCCTGCCATCCGTTCTTCACCGGATCGGCCAAGCTGGTGGATACGGAAGGTCGTGTTGACCGCTTCCGTAAGCGTTACGGTAAGTAACGACGCTCATTTCGGGCCGGACTCTGTTTTATCGGGGCCCGGCCTTTTTGTGTCCTGCCATGATTAATCACGCCTATCTGGAAAACCTGCGCAGACGCATCTCCGGACTCGAAACGGAAATGTCAGCGCCGGGTGTTGCAGCCAACCCGCAGAAGATGCAGGCGTTGATGCACGACTATGCGCATCAGAAAAAGGTGGCCGCTGCCACTGAAACTTTTTTGAAGCTCCAGGCCGCTGTCGAAGAAAGCCGGGCGATGCTGGAGGATGCGTCCACGGATGCCGAACTTCGTGAAATGGCCGAGGCCGAACTGGCCGACGCAGAAGAAAGGCTTCCCGGCGCCGAAAAAGCGGTAATGATTGCCCTGCTCCCGCCCGATCCGTCTGATTCGAAGAACGTGATTATG
>JBAYVX010000249.1:0-2820 GCA_041674365.1 Kiritimatiellales bacterium
CGCACAATGCCGGATATTGCCGCAGACCGCCGCGATCTGCTTGCTGACTATGTCCTGCGCGCCTTCGGCCCCGAAAGCGATACCGGACGGCCGCACCGCGCCATGCTGCTGCTGTTCGAAGGAGAAGATGCGATCAAAAAAATTTACGAGACCGCAGGGGCGTTGAATGATGCACAGGAGTCTGCTGATACGGTGCGCGGAACCTATGGCGATTGCGTCCGCGATGCCGCCGGAAATATCATCTATTTCGAACCGGCTGTACTGATCGCCCCCACCCCGTCCGCCGCAAAACAGATTCTTTCGCTTTGGATGGAATATGCCGATATGGATGGCGGTATTGTCAAAAATGCCCTCAGCCTGCCGGATGCCGATGTACAGCGGACGCTCGTCATCATCAAGCCGGACAACTTCCGCTTCCCCAGCTCACGCCCCGGGAACATCATCGACATTTTCGCCCGCTCCGGCTTGCGCATCATCGGCGCACAGGTTCATCGCATGAGCATGGCTGAAGCCAAAGAGTTCTACGGTCCGGTACAAGCCGTTCTGCGCGAAAAACTGGCTGGACGCACTACCGACAAGGCCTGCGCCGCACTCGAAGAAACTTTTGGCTTTCCAATGCCCGCTGATGTTAAAGAGTCCATTCATGCAACGCTCGGCCCGTATTACGGCGACCACCAATTCTTTGAAATTATGCAGTTTATGACCGGCCTCTGGATGCCGGATGTGCCGGAATCCGAAATGGATGCTGATGGTAAAGTCTGTTGTCTCGTTCTCATCTACGCAGGCACCGATGCGGTGAATAAAATCCGCAACATTCTCGGCCCGACCGACCCAAGCAAAGCACAGCCCGGTTCCGTGCGCAAAGAGTACGGCAGCGACATTATGGTCAACGCCGCACATGCCTCCGACTCGCCGGAAAGCTGTAAACGTGAAATGAGCATCATTAAGCCTGAGCGCAATCTGTTGAAAAAGTGGTTCGACCAATATTACGCCTGATTTAAATGGAGACTGATTATGTGGAACAAAGTGACCCCCGCTCCGGAAGACGCCATCCTCGGACTGACCGAGGCATTCAAAAAAGATTCCCGATTTGCCAAGGTCAATCTTGGTGTCGGCGTTTACAAAGACGACGACGGCCACACACCGATCCTCGACTCCGTCAAGGCCGCTGAAAAAAAGATTTTTGAAACGCAAAACACCAAGTCGTACATGCCGATTGCCGGCGAAGCCGCTTACGGAGAAGAAGTTCAGAAAATGATCTTCGGTTCGCTCTGCGACCGTTCCGGAACGATTCACACGCCCGGCGGAACCGGCGCCCTGCGTGTCGCGGCCGAACTGCTCCGCAACTTCAGCAGCAAAACCATCTGGGTAAGCAATCCAACCTGGGCCAACCATAACAATATCTTTGAAGCGGCCGGACTAACCGTGAAGAGTTATCCCTATTACGACGCGAAAACTAAAGATCTGGATACCGACGGCTTCTTCGCCGCGCTCGAAAAAATTCCCGCCGGCGACTGCGTTCTGCTGCACGCCTGCTGTCACAACCCGAGCGGTGTAGATATTTCCGCCGAACAGTGGAAACAGATTGCCGCCATCGCGCAGAAAAACGGATGGACTGCTCTTGTTGACTTCGCCTATCAGGGCTTCGGCATCAGTCTCGAAGCCGACCGCATCGGTGTCGAAGAACTGCTGAAGTCCGGCATCGACTTCATGATCGCCAGCTCCTTTTCCAAAAACTTCGGCCTCTATCGCGAGCGCACCGGCGCACTGACCGCCATCGCCGCCACACCGGCCGACGCCGAAACCGCCATGAGCCACCTGAAAGCCACGGCACGCGTGCTCTACTCAAACCCGCCCGCGCACGGCGGTATGATCGTTACCACCATTCTGAAAGACGCGGCCCTTTCCAAGCTTTGGAAAAAAGAACTCGACGGCATGCGCGAGCACATCGCGCAGGCCCGCGCCGCGCTCGCCGAAGGACTCGCCCAACGCGGCGTGCCGATGGACTGCTCATTCATGACCCGCCAAAAAGGAATGTTCTCCTTCAGCGGATTGACGAAGGATCAGGTCGAGTTTCTGAAAAAAGAAAAAGCCATCTATATCGTCGGCTCCGGCCGCATCAACGTCGCCGGCCTCACCCACGGAAATCTCGGCTACGTCTGCGATGCCGTCGCCGAAGCCATGAAGCGCTAGCAACTGCGGTGCAGTTCTCCGCTTTTCCAAGCATTGGAAAAGTCACAAGCCCCATTGTCGCTGGGTCTCAAGGCCTGGGAAATCAGACGGAGTGTGCTCGCTTGAAGAAGTTGGCTTTGACCCAGTTCCAGTTGAGAATCAGGTGAAGTGCGGCAACCCCCGCCAGAAGAAACCCACCGCCTTCATGCATGACCTCGAAGGCTTCGTGCGGAAGCGTCTCCGCGAATATGCCGGTCAGGATCTGATTGATTACCAGAATGCCGAGAATTGGATTCAGAATTTTCAACATAGTGTTGCGTTTCATCGAAGACCCCTTTCCAAACGTTGGAACATTTAATCTAAAATAATTTCCTGCTGATAGTCCGGCACGGTGCAACGCCACCCGGTTTTCTGTTCAAGCAGTTTTTTGAGAGCGTTGGCGGCGTCCGGCTCGCCGTGGGTGATAAATACGCGGCGCGGCGCTTTTTTGAGCGCCGTAATCCAGCGCAGCAGTTCGTTCTGGTCGGCATGCGCGGAAAAGCCGGAGATTTTTTCGATGCGCGCTTTGACTGCGTGCTCTTCCCCGAAGATGCGAATGGGATCGACGCCGTCGAGGATGAGGCGGCCAAGTGTTCCGACCGCCTGATA
>JBAYVX010000250.1:0-2790 GCA_041674365.1 Kiritimatiellales bacterium
ATCGCCGCCCTTGGTAACGCCAAAAAATCCAGGGAAAATGACTATCTCTTTGATTTTCTTCAGCGTGGCCAGTTTTGGGTAAGACTCGTCGAGAACCTGTGCATTACCGAAGTTGTCACTCAACAACATACCCGCTTCGCCGGGGTTGACATACACCGCCGGAAAACCGGCCTTTGTAAAGGCTTCAGCAATTATACGGGCACTGCAATCTTCACCGGCGGCTTTCATCGCGTCTATAAACTGGAGCTCATTCGCGCTGCGGTCTGTGATGCGTCCGCGCAGATCCGCTTCGATCGTTTTAATAACCGCGTTCGGTAGTTTCAGGTCGCGCTGGATTTCGGCGTAACGATTCACCACGGCCATCACCGCGGTCTCAAAATCTTTTCCGGCGAGTACGGTATTCGCCAGCGTGATCAGCAGGTCGGTAACCTTGGTGTCCGTCTTGTTGCGCTTGCCCGGTGCGGAGACAACCACGATGCGGCGGTCGGTATCTGCCGTAACAATGTTAATAATCTTAGAAATCTGTTCTGCGTTTGCGACGGATGACCCGCCGAATTTCACTACTTTCATCTTTCAACCTCAATTCAACCGCGAATGGACGCGAATAAACGCTAATGCTCTGTTAGCACAACCCGCTTTCACTCCAACTTTGCGTGTTTAAAATTTATGATCAGTCCCACTTTCAACTTCGTAATTTTTAAATAGTTCAGCATCTTTCCGACTTCGTCTGGACCGATTCCATCGATTGTTTTTGCATCAGTAACAATCCGTGCTTCGACTATCAGATCAGGAATATACTCGTCGATTTTTGCCCCCTTATACTCAACAGGGAAAACTGCCTGTTGCGAATAGGTAACACCTTGAATGTCAAACTCACGGCAAAGAGCCCTCTCGTAAGTTTTTTCGCGAAGACCATGCCCGATTTCATTTAGAACCTCCATCGAACATCCAATGATTCGATACACGAGTTCATCTTCTTCCAACTGGATATTCGTGTTCATTCGCGTCCATTCGCGGTTCAGGTTATCCCTCAAAATCCTCAATGGCCATGCGCACGGGTTTGCCGTCTACAACATTCAGTTCTTCGATTTCTTCCATCGCGGCGGCAAAATTCTTTTCCAGCGCCTTGTGGGTCAGGAAAACCACCGGCACCTGCTCGCCCGCGTTCTGTTCTTTCTGCATGATTGACGCAATGCTGATGTCGTTTTTGCCCAGTACATGCGCCACTTTGGCAATCACGTCCGGCTGATCTTTCAGTGACATGCGCAAATAGCAGCGGATGGAAATATCCGCTGCGCTGCGTACCGGCAGCGATTTGTTTTTCAACAGCCATTCGCTGCATCCGCGTTTGCCGGCGGCGGCTTCCATAATATCACCTATAACTGCGCTGGCAGTCGGCAGACGGCCCGCACCGCGCCCGTAATAGAGCGTACTGCCGACAATATCGCCTTCCACGAAGACGGCGTTATAGGAATCGTGCACCGAAGCCAGCAGATGTTTTTTCGGCACGAACGACGGCTCGACACGCATTTCAACTTCACCGTTCACCTGACGGATCACGGCCAGCAGTTTAATGCGGTAACCCAGCTCTGCGGCGTATTCGATTTCGCGGTGTGACAGCCCGCGGATGCCTTCGATCGTAAAAGCGGACATCGGAACCGGCGCGCCGTAAGCCAGCGACGCCAGCACAACCGCCTTATGGGCGGTATCGATTCCGTCGATATCGAGATCGGGCGGCGTTTCGGCATAACCCAGCTTCTGGGCGTCGGCCAGCACCGTATCAAAATCAAGCCCTTCGCGCTCCATGCGCGTCAGGATGTAGTTGCAGGTTCCGTTCAGAATCCCATACATACTCTTGATCTGATTGCCGACCAGGCCGTCGCGCAGGGCGCGCAGCACCGGAATGCCGCCGCCGACACTCGCTTCAAAAAAGATGCCCGCCCCGCTCTTGGCGGAAGCTTCGAACAGCTCGCGGCCGGCCTCGGCCAGCAGCGCCTTATTGGCCGTTACAACCGGCTTCCCGTTTTTCAGTGCGCGCAGGACAAATTCTTTGGCAATTTTCAGTCCGCCGATCAGTTCGACAATCACATCGATTTCCGGATCGTCGATCACAGAAAGCGCGTCCGTCGTCAAAAGAGATTTGTCCACCTTGACACCGCGATCCGTTTTAATATCGAGGTCGGCGATTTTTCCAATCATTGGAAAAATACCGGTACGCTGCGCCATCAGCTCGCCGTTTTTGAGAATTGCCTCAACCACGCCCGCGCCGACCGTGCCGAACCCCAGAATACCTATCTTAATTTTTTTCATAAATCGCCCTTCGGGCAGGCCTGAAACTTTAGACTTGAGGCTTTAGGAAGAGCTCCAGCCCCTAAGGTCTAAGGCCCAAAGCCTAATGCCTTTTCAGTAAGGGCAAACATTACCGCAAACCCGTTGAAGCTCAAGGCGAAAGCCGCACGAGAAAGTCAAAGGTCTTTAAGGTCGAAAGTCAGAAGTGAGCCCCGTTTCACCGCTCCGACTTTCAGACTTTGGATTTTTAGACATTCGACTCCATTATTTTAAAAAGTTGAAACTTGCACGGCGGAAGCGGATCGGTACGATGGGCGGCTAATTTTAGGAGAACTTCATGAAAATCAATCCATCCCCCAGCTTCAGCATCGATCTGACCGTCGAATCGACCCTCGACCGCGCCGCACTCGAAAAACTCATCCTCGCCGCCGAAGGCGTCCCCGCCCTTTCCGAAGGCGTCGCCAGCCCTTTCCGGTTCGTCGTCAACTGCCGCAGCAGCGA
>JBAYVX010000251.1:0-2774 GCA_041674365.1 Kiritimatiellales bacterium
ATTTTCAAAAAAAGCAGGAGCACATGAAGCTTTTGCTCGCCTATTTCATCATTTTCGGGATTCAAAACTAGTCGTTTCTTACTCCTCAAATTGCATCCCCAATAAAAAGGAAATGATTGACTTACTGAGGCAGGAAAAGAAACATGTCGAGGTATATGAAACTCCTCATCGTTACCACAGCGGGAACCAAGCCAACAAAGTTGGTGATAACAATAGTGCTGTTACAGAATATCTATTTGTAGCCACATGAGCATCATCCTTAACAACTTTACAGGGAGTAGCGGCTTCAGCGAAGCACTCAAACAGCTTGCGCAAGGAGCTGATGCTTTATCGATCGGTGTCAGCTACATTCAAATGGGGGGATGGGATCTGTTGCGGAAGCTCGCGCCTGACATTTCTCCCGACCGGATGAAGGTAGTATGCACAGATCAAATGAATATCACGCAACCAGCCGCTGTAAGCCGGGCAATCGCAGAAGGCGTGAATATGCGAAATTTCTGCGGCCCCGTGACATATCATCCCAAAATGATTCTTGCCCACGATACAAAGGGACACCCCATACGCTTTCTTATCGGTAGCGCAAATTTAAGCTATTCGGCATTCACAAACAGTGTTGAGGCTGGCCTGCTTGGAACAGATAAAAAAGATCTCAAAATTCTAAAACGCTGGTTTGATGATGTCTTCCTGAACCAGAGTGAGATCTTCACTCAAGACAGCTTGCGGGCGATGGAAGAAAATTGGCGGCGTGCCGCCGCTACCCGAACTCAAACCCGCCTGCGAGTTCGGCGGGGAATCGTTATCCCACCAGGAACACCCATTCCGGTTGAAGCAGAGGATATTGATACGCTTGAAGATATTTTTGCAACGATTCAGCTTCCCATCGGTCTTTTGAATTTTGACTACGCACGCAACAATATTCGAAATGTTGGATATTTGAGAGAGGTTCTATCGAACTGGCGTAACGTAAAAACCGACAAAGCTTCATCAAAACAACGTAGCGAATTGAAACTATTGGGTTTTGTTGCTGAAGGTCAACTATCGGCATTAGGTCGAGCGGCGGCGGCGGCACAATCTGAAGAAGAAGTCGCTCTGCTCTGGTGTAGATGGTTACAGCAAACCGCCGAGGCTCAACTTGAATCCATCAATCCGAAGTTACTTGATGCGAAAAGGGTGTTTTCGCAGTTCTGGCGGCTTCAGCCGGATGTCCGTGATTACTTTCTGGCTAATGCGGTGAATCCCGAGGAGCGAAGAACTCTGCAAACGATCGAGCTTCTTTGCAACTCGCGTGAGGTTGTCCAAGAGCTATCCCTCGAAGACATTCGCACCCTCGAACCATTGCTTGATCAGCCCGAACGCCTTCCGCCAAATATTCGAACTGAGATCGCCGAATATTTTGATAACAAAGGCACCCGCAGCTGGAAGTTTGCTGACCGAAGAATTTTTCCAAATGCTTGGCATCGAGCAGAACAAAGCTGACGTGCTGGAGTGAGACCCGGAATCAGTCCCGCAATTCAGTAATTTTCCAATGATTGGAACCCATCCGCGTTCATCCGTGTCCATCCGCGGTTAACCTTTCCAACCTTTGGAATTTTTGCGCCTTCTGCGCCTTTTTGCGGCAATGAACTTTCCAATGTTCGGAAGTTCTCTGTGCCTCCGTGCGCTCTGTGGTGAATTTTTTCCAATATCTGGAAACGCTACTTATTTCATCGGCAGCCAGCCGCCGCCGAGGGCTTTGTAGAGGTTGATCATATCCTGCGTAACAGCGCTCTGGCTTTGGACGAGCTGATCTTCAAAGCTGAGCCGGGCGCGCTGCGCTTCGAGCATGGTTTGAAAATCTTCGAGTCCGTTTTTATAGCGGTCGTCGGCCAGTTCTGCCGCAGTCCGTGCGGCGGTCGCGGCGGCATCGAGCGCGGTCATGCGCTGCTGCTCGTTCCGGAAGGCGGTAAGCGCGTCGCGCGTTTCCTGCACCGCAACCAGCACTGCTTTTTCATAAGCGGCGAGCGCCTGTTCCTGTCCGGCTTTCTGCACCTTGATGTTGTTGCGGATGGATCCCATGTGGAAGATGGCCCAGCTGACACCGGGGCCGATGCTGTGGAAGTCGTTGCCAGCGTCGCCGAGCGCATTGAAGCTGAGAGCTTCTACCCCAACGGAACCGTTGAGTGTGAATTTCGGAAAGTAGTCGGATTTAGCGACGCCGATTTTGGCGGTCTGCGCGGCGAGGGTTCGCTCGGCGACGCGCACGTCGGGACGTCTGCGCAGCAGGTCGGCGGGAATGCCGGTGACGGCCTGCGTCGAGACGACCGGTATGTCTTTTACCTCGTTCAGCCGCTCATGCAGTGAGCCGGGAAGCACGCCGGTGAGAACAGCGAGCGCGTTGAGACTTTGCTCGACTGCAGTTTCGAGCGACGGAACCGTCGCGCGGGTGCTTTCGAGATTATAACGCGCCTGCTGAAGCGAGAGTTCGCCGATGAGTCCGCTGTCGAATTTGGATTTGAGCAGATCGTAGGTTTCCTGCTGAATTTTCAGGTTCGCCTGCGCGACGTTGAGGCGCTGCTGCGCAGTGCGGAGCAGAACATAACCGCGGGCCGTTTCGGCGGCCACGGAGATTTTCACATCCGCCATGCCGGCTTCTTTGGACTGCCACGCGGCTTTTGCGGCTTCGGTGGAGCGGCGGGTTCCGCCGAAAATATCAAGCTCCCACGCCGCGTCAAAACCGGCACCGTAAATATCCCGTTCCCCCAAATTCTTGACAGAAACTCCTGAGCTGGATTTAC
>JBAYVX010000252.1:0-2770 GCA_041674365.1 Kiritimatiellales bacterium
ACTGCGGATTTGACTTCCGACGACACCAGCTTGTCTTTGGTTTGTGAAGAAAATTTGGGATCCGAAACCTTGACCGACAAAACCGCCGTCAAACCTTCCCGCGCGTCATCGCCGTTGGTGGCTATTTTCATTTTTTTGGCCAGGCCTTCGGCTTCGATGTAGGTGCCGAAGGCGTGGCTGATGTTGCCGGTCGGGTCGGCACCCATCGGGTATTTAACCGTTTTGATGGCGTCCGCGGTGTCGTGCCACGCTTTGTGGACGAAGGCGGTGTCGGTGCTGATGCTGATGACTTCCGCGCCGGCTTTCTGGAATTTGGGATAGAGCTGGGCGGCTTCTTTGAGCTCGGTCGGGCAGACGAAGGTGAAGTCGGCGGGATAAAAGATGACGACGACCCATTTGCCTTTGTAGTCCGAGAGCTTGATTTTCTTGATTTCTTCGTTGTGGAAGACATCCATTTCGAAGTCCGGTACCGATTGTCCTATTCTAAGCATGATTTTTCCTTATGTTTACGGCTCTGTTTTAAACACAACAATTACGATAATAGTTATTGGTTTTAGTTCAACTGGATTCTTAAAATATGTTGTCGAGGGGGTGAAAAAATGCGTGATGAAATCGGATTAAAATATTTGCCCCAAAATAGTTGACAGCAACTTCATTTCCGCTAAAGTCGCTCCCCTTTGTGTGAAAGACCAAAAGTGATTTGGTGTTTGCGCAGAGTAATTTAGGATTAAACGGGTATAAGAAAAAGTCTGTTTCTTGGAGCAAAAAAACAGGAGGCGGGCCTTTCTATACTTTTTTATTTTTGGATGAGAGGGCGCGAGCACGGGGGAGAAACCGCCCACGTAGCTCAGTTGGTAGAGCACATCCTTGGTAAGGATGAGGTCAGCGGTTCGACTCCGCTCGTGGGCTCCACAAAAAGAAGATAGAGAATTTGTAAAGAACTGGATTAAGTAAACAGTAAACGGATCAGAAGGAGAAGTCATGGCTAAGGATAAATTCGAACGGACAAAACCGCACGTGAACGTGGGTACGATCGGCCACGTTGACCACGGCAAAACAACGCTGACGGCTGCAATCACCTGCGTACAGGGCGCCAAGGGTTTGGCTAATTACATTGCATACGACCAGGTTGCTAAAGCCTCTGAATCCCAAGGCCGCCGCGACCCGACCAAAATTCTGACGATTGCCACGTCGCACGTCGAATACTCAACCGCCAACCGCCACTATGCGCACGTTGACTGCCCCGGCCATGCCGACTACGTCAAGAACATGATTACCGGCGCCGCTCAGATGGACGGCGCGATTCTGGTGGTCAGCGCCTGCGACGGACCGATGCCGCAGACCCGCGAACACATTCTTCTCGCCCGTCAGGTCGGTGTTCCGGCCATCGTGGTGTTCATGAACAAGTGCGATCTGGTTGACGACGCCGAACTGCTTGACCTCGTGGAACTCGAAATCCGCGAACTGCTTAGCAAGTATGAGTTTCCCGGCGACGACATTCCGATCATCCGCGGTTCCGCGACCGCTGCGATCGCTGATCCGTCCGGTCCGGGTGCCGCCTGCATTCAGGAGCTGATGGATGCTCTTGACAGCTACATTCAGGAGCCGGTGCGTGTGACCGATCAGGCTTTCCTGCTGCCGATTGAAGACGTGTTCTCGATTGAAGGCCGCGGTACTGTAGTTACCGGCCGTGTCGAACGCGGTATCGTGCACACCGGCGACGATGTTGAAATCGTCGGTCTGAAGCCGACCGTTAAGACAACCTGCACGGGTGTTGAAATGTTCCGCAAGATCCTGGACGAAGGCCGGGCCGGCGACAATGTCGGCTGTCTGCTCCGCAGCACCAAGAAAGAAGATGTCGAACGCGGTCAGGTTCTGGCCAAGCCGGGTTCAATTCATCCCCACACCGATTTCAAAGCCGAAGTATATGTTCTGAGCAAAGAAGAAGGCGGACGTCATACTCCGTTCTTTAAGGGCTACCGTCCGCAGTTCTACTTCCGCACGACGGACGTGACCGGCGACATCACCCTGCCGGAAGGCGTGGAAATGGTTATGCCGGGCGACAATGTGTCGATGAACGTTGCGCTGATCACCCCGATTGCCATGGAGCAGCACATGCGTTTCGCAATTCGTGAAGGCGGACGTACCGTCGGTGCCGGACGCGTAACCGAAGTGGTTAAGTAAGCGGACGACGGAGATCTAAAAACGGTGCATCTGTAAAAGGATGCACTGTTTTATGAGTCATCTACCTGGAAAAGGGCAATATCATGCGCGACATTATTACACTGGCCTGCACGGAATGTAAGCGGCGGAACTACACGACGACGAAGAACAAAAAGCTTTCAACGGGTCGGCTGGAAGTGAAGAAATTCTGCCCGCACGACCGCAGTCACACGTTACACAGAGAAACAAAATAATTTTTAAAAGTCGGTGTAGGCCAGTAGCTCAATTGGCAGAGCGGCGGTCTCCAAAACCGCAGGTTGGGGGTTCAATTCCCTCCTGGCCTGCCAGTTCTTCGGGAAAACGAGATGAAAAAGATAGTTGAACTGATCAGAGCGCTGAAGACGTTTTTAGGCGAGGTGAAAATCGAGCTGAAAAAATGTACCTGGCCGACGCGTCAGGAACTTTTCGGTTCGACGATGGTTGTGGTGATCTCGGTTTTGATTCTCGGGGTTTTTGTCGGGCTGAGTGATTGGGTGCTGACGGGCCTGCTGAGGGCGGTTCTTCGGTAACTCGGAGAGAAAGAAACTCATGGAAAAACAGTGGTTTG
>JBAYVX010000253.1:0-2748 GCA_041674365.1 Kiritimatiellales bacterium
ATGCGGGCGAAGAACGGGACGTTAATGAAAAGGAGATTGGTATGCATGCAAGAGAGATTAAAAAAGGAGTCGAAGCTATTTGCTGCGTTCACTGGGAACGCCGTCTTTTTGATTCGTTGGTTCCACTTCCAGACGGAACCAGCTACAACGCTTATCTGGTGCGCGGGAAAGACGCCACGGCGCTGATCGACAGCACCGATCCCGATTTGCGCGCCGATCTGATGGATCAGCTTGAGACGGTGGACAAGCTGGACTACGTGGTTTCGCAGCATTCTGAACAGGACCATGCCGGTGTGATTCCCGACATTCTGAAACGCTTCCCGGACGCCAAGTTGCTGTGTAGTCAAAAGGCTCGCGAGATGCTCACCTCCCATTTGCATCTTGCGGAAGAGCGCATTCAGGTCGTCGCCGACGGCGAGAGTATTTCGCTCGGCGGAAAAACGCTGACATTTGTCTATACCCCGTGGGTCCACTGGCCTGAAACCATGTGCACCTATGTTCCGGAAGACAAATGTCTCTTCTCCTGCGACTTTTTTGGTTCGCATCTGGCCACGACCGACCTGTTCGTGACCGATCAGGCGCAGGTGTACGAAGCCGCCAAACGCTACTATGCGGAAATCATGATGCCGTTCCGCGCGATCATCGCCAAAAACATCGAAAAACTCTTGGCGCTCGAGTTCGACATGATCGCCCCGAGTCACGGGCCGATTTATGACCAGCCGGATTTCATCCTTGAGGCGTACCGCGACTGGATCTCGCCGCAGATGAAAAATGAAGTGGTGCTGCCCTATATCAGCATGCACGGCTCAACCGGAATGATGGTCAAGTATCTGACCGATGCCCTGTCCGCCAAGGGTGTGAAAGTACACGCCTTTGATCTGGCGGTTACGGACATCGGGAAGCTGGCCATCGCGCTAGTCGATGCGGCCACGCTAATCGTCGGCACCCCGACCGTGCATGTCGGCCCGCACCCCGCCGTCTATTATGCGTCGCACCTCGCCAACCTGCTGAAACCGAAAGTGAAATATGCTGCCATTATCGGGTCGTTTGGCTGGAGCAGCAAAGCGATTGAGCAGATCGCCGGACTTATCCCTAACCTCAAAGTTGAGGTACTCGGCACCGTTCTGCACAAAGGAATGCCGGACGCCGAAGCCTACAAACAGCTCGACGTGCTCGCCGCTGCGGTCGCCAAAGCGCATGCGAACGATGAACAGGTCACGGTATGAAGACCCAAATAAAACGCATTTACGACGACGCGTCTGCCTCCGACGGCTGGCGCGTTCTCGTGGATCGTCTTTGGCCGCGCGGAGTACGTAAAGAGGAAGCCGAAATCGATGAGTGGGCTAAAGAGATCACCCCCAGCAACGAACTGCGTAAATGGTACGGCCACGATCCCGACAAGTGGAGCGAGTTTAAAACAGATTACCGCGCCGAACTGAAGAAGAAGACCGACGAGCTTGCACAGCTGATCGAACGCTGCCCGGAACAAACGATGACGCTACTGTTTGCGGCCAAGGACATGGAGCACAGCCATGCAGTGGTTCTCAAAGAAGTGCTGAATGAAATGCTTAAAAAATAATTTGGGCAGTCTGTCCGGCCCGCTGAGCTCCGAACCTTGGAAGCTGTTAACATGAATCATCCCCGGATTTTGATATCGCCGCCGTTGATCATCGGCATCCCGTTTGTGACGGGGATGACGCTGCACTGGCTTGTTCCGCTACGGATGCCTTTGCACGGGTTCGGTCTGGCGCTGGGCGGGCTGTGCACTTTTCCGGCGGCCGCAATCCTGATTGCTGCGCGCAGGACATTCCGGCAGGCGAACACCAGCATGCTTCCCGCTCGGCGCAACCGGGCGCTGATTACCGGTGGGCCGTTCAGGTTCACCCGCAACCCGCTTTATCTCGGGCTCGTGCTCCTTTACGCCGGGGTCTGCCTGGCGGCCGCCGCGGTCTGGCCTTTACTCTTTCTACCGGTCGTCGTCGCACTGCTGCACTGGATCGTCATTCTGCCGGAAGAGAAGTATCTGGAGGATCGGTTCGGCGACGATTATCGTGCGTACAAAGCGCGCGTCCGCCGCTGGGTGTAAAAAATAGAAAAAGGAGGAAGTCGATGAAGATCATGACGAAGGGTTTGGTTGTTGCTGTTGTTTACGGATTATTCACCGCGCTGGCCGAGGCGCATTGCGACACGATGAACGGGCCGCTGATTCCCGAAGCACAGGCGGCTCTTGAAAAAGGCGACGTCACGCCGATCCTCAAGTGGGTCAGCGAAGAGAATGAGGCCGAGATCAAGGATGCATTCACCAAAGCCGTCGCCGTCCGCTCCAAGGGGCCGGAAGCGAAACAGCTGGCCGACCATTACTTCCTCGAAACCCTCGTTCGAATTCACCGCGCGGGCGAAGGCGCGCCCTACACTGGGATCAAAGACGAACCAGTGCCTCCGATTGTCGCCATTGCTGATCAGTCGTTGGTAAATGGTTCCGCCGAAGAAATGATTACAAAAATGACCGGGCACATGGCTGGCGCCATTCGGGAAAAATTCAACAAAGCGCTGGAGACAAAAAAACATGCGGAGGAAAGCGTGGCGGCGGGCCGCGAGTACGTGGAAGCCTACGTGCAATACATTCATTACGTTGAGGGGCTGAGAGACACCATCATGGCCTCCGGCGGACATCATGCCGCTGAATCTGCCGGAACCCACATTGAACATAAGGAGTGACCTGCACGCAAGAGATGCGTCTGCAACCCG
>JBAYVX010000254.1:0-2735 GCA_041674365.1 Kiritimatiellales bacterium
CCTCGCGGGTGTGTTTCTGCGTCCTAATAGCATAGCCGGACGTGTTCCTATTTGATTGATTTTATTGTAGCATACTTTGAAAGTAAATACAAGGGGTTGTCAAGGGTGTGGATAGTATGTGGATAACTATGCCCCATCATGTGGGTTGATAAATTGCATCGCCCAATAAAAAGTGAAGCAAACTCCTACCAAAAACCCCACTATTAAGCCGTATGCGAATGTGTCCATGTTTTTAGTCTTGAATAATTATCCCCATGCCGTCATATCGGCCGTGGTCTTTGAATTTGAGCACGATCTGCCCGCGCTTGAAGTTCTTGAAGTTGCTCGATTGGGCGAGGGCGCGCCTCACTTCGCACATTATGGCCGCCACAAGTTGCATATCTTCGGGGATGTGCACAGTTCCAGGATAGAATTCGACAGGTTCGCCTCCGGTTGATTGCCCCATATTTTTGTTTTAAGCTGTCCGCCAGTCGTCATGCTGTTCGGTTGCTATGTTTATTTTATTTACGTTGGGCGCCTTTGTGGTCATCCCAGCATCAAGCACAACGCCTGGTTGCGCTGAGATATGCGGGCTGTCGGCGTGAATCACTATGCCTTTGCCACCGAAGCGTTTGATGCCTATGCGCCAGTAGACAGTTGCGTGGGCAAAATGGTCGGCTCCGGACCGTACCCATATCCGGCGTTTGACTTGGCCAGTCTTTGGATCGAGCTCTTTGACTTTGGTCAGGTTGTTCCATTGGAGCCAGTAGTCGTACCAGTCCATCGTGCCACCAGTTTCGAAGTCGCCTTGCACGGCGATGCGCCGGTCAGTGAATTCTTCGACGACGAGCGATATCATTCGGTTGCGGTCAGCTGCAACGCCACCTTGCTCTTCTCGTTTGCCGTATCGGATGAGTTGCATGCCTTTGGTGTCTTCGCGATAGGCGCAGAGAAACACGCGCCCTTTGTATTTGGCTTGAAACTTGCGCGCTCCAATGAGGTCTCCGCCTTGGTCAACTATGGCCACCATCTTTGGCCATCGGTTCATCAGGCCGTAGATATCTATCCAAGGATCGTGATCATTCTTTTCGGTTGGAACTTTTTCGCCGTAGTAAAAGAGCCCGCGAGCCGTGCCCATCACGCAATGGAGATTCTTGCCGGTGTCTATGCCGATGACTAAGCGCTCTTCATCTTCCGGATAGAGACTGTCAGTGGTGAGGTTTTGTTTAAAAAATGTCTTTGTGAGTTTGTTGCCGGATCCGGTGTATGGCAATCCAAGCACTTTGTTATAAAAAAATTCCTCTGTGGTATCTTTGTCGTTGAATTTCTCGATGATTTCGGCGGCTGTTACCCATGGCGCTATTAGAAGCGGTATCCAGTATCCGGAGTATTTGCGGTTTTTGTATTTGGCCACCCAGCGTCCTACTCGGCGCGCTTCATCAGTCAGTGGCTTCTTGCAAAACTTGCAGATGTATTGCTTCATCTCCATATTGATTGAGGCTGGCCAGGATAGGAACTGTTCGCGTTGGCAGTGGTTGCATCGTATGAACCAGTGCTTTTGGTCGCTTTGGAGCCATTCAGTGTGCACGCCGGTGCCTTCAGCCGAGGGATGAGAGAACACGTGCACCTGCTTGAATTTGGAATGCTGGAGACGTGCTTGGTATTCACGCACCACATCTTGCTTGGAGCTGTCCTTTTCATCGTGGACGAGACGGTCGGCCGTGACCATGATGGCCGCCTTAGCTGTCCAAGTTCCACGGAAATATATCATTGATTCACCCACACGCTTCTGTTCGATAGTGTCCTTATCTTTTGTCCACTCTAAAAAAATAGGGTTCTGTTCAATAATACGATTTACTTTTCCACCCACAAACAATTCCACATCACTATCAGTCGGCAAAGTATAAATAATGTCCATCTTATTGCGCTTGGCATCGTAGAGCGTTTTGACCACGTCCAAAGTACTTAGCCCAACCTGAGCAGCCTTCATGCAACATATGTGCTGGCTTTGGTCGCGATAGATATCAAAAAGAAAAAGATGGTTTCGAAAATCGAGAGGGTCGCCCTTCTCGTTTTTTAGTTGATATTTTTGAATGAAAGCGTGAATTTCAATATCCGCGAGCTCCATTTTTTTATTCCATCAAAGATTGTTTAAGTTCTTCCGCGTACTTATCTGCGATCGCTTGTTGCTTTGGATTAACATTGACGTGAGCATGCACAGTCATTTTCTTTTCCGGAGCGTAGTGACCTTTAAGTTTGTAGCCCATATCCAGCGCTGATGTGCGCGTCTTATCATTCGGTGACCAAAAATAAACATGGCGCGCAGTTTCTCCATGTACTATGCGGCGCACTGTACACTTCAGATCAGCAAGCATTAACTTGATATCAGTGTCGGCCAAAGTTTCAGCGTCTTCAGGCGTCTCATGTTTTTTCGGTCCAAGAGGAAAGATCATGTGATCGAGGCGCGCAGATTTTAAAAGTTCATTGTGAGTGCGAGTGAGTGATGCATCATCCAATCCATTTTCTTCCATCAATTCTCTAAACCCTTTTGATTCTGTAAGTTTCTTTGGATTTTCAGCTACTGTCTTGCTATATCCAGCTTCCAACATAGTTTTTCCTATAGGGCTTCCGGCTTCAATCGTTCCTACCATTTCCAACCTTTTTTGAAATACTATTTTTTGTTTCATTGTGGCCATAAAAAAAACTAAAATACATTACTTTTATAAAACCGAGCCTCATTCTCTTCATTAAAATTC
>JBAYVX010000255.1:0-2732 GCA_041674365.1 Kiritimatiellales bacterium
GAGCGGATGCGCGCGCCTTTCGGGTGCCAGTGGATCAGGCCGGGGCCGACTTCGTCGTGCATGCTGAACAGGTCGAGCTCGCGTCCCAGCTTGCGGTGGTCGCGCAGTTTGGCTTCTTCGAGCTGCTTAAGATAAAGCCCGAGCTGTTTGTCGTTCGTGAAAGCGGTTCCGTTGATGCGCTGGAGCATCGGATTGGTTTCTTTGCCGCGATAATAGGAGCCCGCCAGACTCAGCAGTTTGAAGGCGCGCAGTTTGCCGGTGCTCTCGACGTGCGGGCCGCGGCAGAGATCAAAAAAGGTTCCGCATTTGTAAAAGCTGATCGTCTCGCCTTCCGGAATATCGGCCAGGCGTTCCAGCTTATACTTCTGCCCCGCCAGCATCTTCACCGCTTCGTCGCGACTGACTTCGATGCGCTCGAACGGCAGATCCTCCTCGATAATACGGTTCATCTCGCCCTCAATCACCGGGAAATCCTCCGGCGTCAGGCGGTGCGGCATATCGAAATCGTAGTAGAAGCCGTCATCGGTCGAAGGGCCGATATCGAGCAGAACGTCGTCGTAAATCCGGCAGACGGCGGCGGCCATGACATGGGCCGTACTGTGCCGGAGCGTTTCAAGTTGAAGGTCGTTTTTCATAAATAGGCCGCAGACTGTACCTTTGCAGGCAGGACGTGTCAATCAGACGGCGTGTCAGATGGCTGTTTTCCAATCCTTGGAAAAATTGTTTCCAAGGGTTGGAAAACCTGCGCTTTTGGCTTTGCCGGAACGGTGGAACGCCGTATGGTGTCTGACCATTTTATACGGAGGAAAACACCATGGCTCTGACTGAAGAACAACTGCTGGCCCAACTCGAAGCCGAAACCGTCCCCTGCGCCGACCTGCTTGAACAGCTCGATGCTCTCTGCGCTGACGGCAAAGAAGTCCGCGCCATTGAATGGGGCGAACTGCTCAAGGACACTCTGATCGATCGCAAACTGCTCGATGAAGCCGTCGCCGCCTACGAGTGGCTCGCTCTCAAGCAGGGCACCTCGCCCGCCATTGCGCAGAAGGAACTTCTGCACATTCTGGCCACCAGCCGCAAAGAACAGAAGTTCATCGAACCCGCCTTCGAAAAAGCCTCTTCCATCGAAGAGGCTTTTTTGCGTCTGCGCCACCTGCGTTCCATGAAAAAAGGGATGCTCTGCTACAACAAAACCTGGGGCTTCGGCATCATCAGCCGCGTGGATGCCTTTTACCAGAAGGTCGAAGTGGAATTTGAAAAGAAAGGCGACCACGAACTCGCCTTCTCCTACGCCGCCGAAGCGCTCGATGTTCTAACCGACGACCACCTGATGGCCGTCCGCCACAACAACCCCGATGAATTCATCCGGCTGATGAACGAAAATCAGGCCGAAATCATCCGGATGACTCTGCGCAGCTACGGCCCGCTCTCGCTGAATCAGATTCAGGATCACTTCATGCCCGACCTGATCGCGACCGAAGCCGACTGGAAAAAATTCTGGGACGCGGCGCGCAAAGATCTCAAAAACGACCCGCTCATTGAAATCCCGGCCAAGCGAACCGACCCGCTGCGCCTGCGCCGTAAAGCCAAGGCCTACGATCAGGCCTGGTTCGAAAAATTCAAAAGCAAACGCGAAATCAGCGAAGTTTTCCAAGGGTTGGAAGAAATTCAGACCCAGAAGTTCCAGACCTTGGAACCCTATATGAGAGAAGCGGTCGCCAACCGCCTCGCCTTCGCCGTCAAAGGCGGCGTGCTCAACCGCCCGGACTGGACGGCTCAGGCGCTCGTCTACGCCGAGCAGCTCGGTGTCGAACCCGAAGGCGTGGACTGTACGGCGGAACTGACCAAGCTGGCCGCCCGCGACGATCTGCCCGCACTGCTCGAAGAACTTTCCGCGCGGTTCATGCAGGCGTTCATCAACCGCCTCTTCACAGCCTCTGAAACCGCCCGCAGCTTTCTGCTGCGCCGCCTGAGTGAATTCGGCACCACCGCGCTCAACGAAACCATCGAAGCACTCATCCGCAACGGCGCCGAAACCGATCTGACCGAGCAGATCCGCGATACCGTCCGACGCCGCGCCTGCAGCCCCGCCCTGCTGCTCTGGATTTTGCGTAACGAAGAACGTGCCGCCGGCTGGCAGCTCACCGATAAGGCCGACCTCGCGTTCCAGACCATTGAACTGATCGAACAGGAACACGGCGGCGCAGCACTGCGCGCGCAGAACCAGCTCCGCGAGCAGATCGAAAACACCGAATCGCTCAAGAGCATCCTTGCCGCCATGAGCGACTCGCAGCGCCGCGACTTCATGCGCCGGATCAGCGACTCGCCCGCGTGGAGCAAGCTCGACCGTCAATCGTTACAGGCAAAAACCATCAAACTCTGCCCTGAGCTGCACGAAATCGTCCTCAAAAAAACTGCGGCTCCGGCCAAAGAGAAAAATCCGCGCATCACTTCGCCGCGCAGCTATCAGGCCAAGAAAGATCAGTTCGAGCACATCCTCAAAAAGGAAATTCCGGAAAACTCCAAGGAAATCGAACTGGCCCGCAGCTACGGCGACCTGCGCGAAAATGCCGAATTCAAATTCGCCAAAGAAAAACAGCGTCTGCTCAGTCTGCAGGCTGAAGAACTGCAAAAAGCGCTCGACGAAGTCAAACCGACCGACTTCAAAGAATTTCCATGCGATGTCGCCGGTATCGCCACTGGAGTCGAACTGGTTTACGCCGACGGCAGCC
>JBAYVX010000256.1:0-2698 GCA_041674365.1 Kiritimatiellales bacterium
CACCTTCGGCGCAGCCGTCATCGAGAAACAATAAGTACTGAACGTCCTCTTAAGCAGGTATGCAGGCGTCGGGAGGGGCTTTGTCGTTGACTCTTCCCTTGTTTTACGGTTTGCTTCAAGCCATCAATCCAACGGGAGAAATTCATGAAAGCGTTCGTTAAAATTGCCCTTCTGTCCGCACTGCTCGCAACCGTTTATGGCTGTGCTTCCGGAACGTACGACACCCACCTTGCGCCGCCCGATGAAATGAATCCGGTTTTCCTCCGCTATAAGGAATTGCCGGATCAAAAAGTGTTCGTAGTGGCTGTTGATCCGACCGGCCAGTGGGCATTCGGTTATGATCATGGTCGTGACACGCTTGCAGAGGCGGCAGAAACCGCAGCTATTAAATGCGATAAGGCTCGAGAAAAACACCAGGTTTTCACCAAGGCCAAGCTGTTCGCCATCAATAACGAAATTGTTTATTACAACAACCAGAATTATAACCAGTAAGAACCGTTTTTCTACACACAGACAGGTCGCGCCGGACTCCGGACGCGACCTTTTATTTTGGCCGGAGTTCAGGCTTGTCGCGCTGTACAAAGAGTTTCAAAATGCGTTTTGAAAAGAAAGGGGTGCTGTATATGAAGAAAATTCTGCTGATTACAGGTGCGGTGATTCTGGTTCTGATTGCTGTTCTGATGCTCTCTCTCGGACAAATTATCAAGGCGGGCGTCAATGCCGCCGGACCGAAACTGGCCGGAGTGCCGGTTCATCTCGACAGTGTTATCGTTAATCCGCTAACCGGCGTAGTGCGGATTAAAGGTCTCGTCATCGGCAATCCCGAAGGATTCAACACGCCGAGCGCTATGGAACTGAACGATTTCAAATTGAATATCAAAATGTCCTCCCTGTTTTCAAAAGCCATTGTGATTCAGGAAATTCTGATCGACGCACCGCAAATCACTTACGAAAAGAGCCTCAAATCCAGCAATCTGAGTGCGTTGCAGGCGAATCTGGCACCGAAAAAATCTGTTTCTCCGAAAGTCGAAGCGGCTCCGGAAAAGAAAAAGGCCGCGGCAAAAAAAGTAATCATCGACGACTTCCAATTTAACGGTGCCAAAGTCAACGTAACCATTACAGCGCTGGGCGGGAAAAAATTGACTCTGCCTCTGCCAAACATCCAACTGAAAGATATCGGCAGAAAGTCAAGCGGCGCAAATCCGGCGGAAGTTATTTCTGAAGTATTCAACTCCATCAGCAAAGCGGTATTTCAAGTCGTAGCTTCGTCTGGGGATATGGCCGGAAAAGCGCTCAAAGATGCCGGCGGCGTAGCGGGCGACGCACTGAAAGATGCGGGTGGAGTCGCCACAGATGCGGCGAAAGGCGCGGCAGATTCCATCAAAAAAGGTCTCGGCGGACTGCTTGGTAAATAGCAAAATCTGACTCTTCAATCAAAAAACCGTTCCGGAAATCCGGAGCGGTTTTTTACGCATAGCCGAGTTTTTTGAGAATCCAGAAATTCTTGCGCCAGTCCTTTTCCACCTTCACCCAAAGGCTCAACCGAACCGGCAGGCCGTACATTTCCTTCAGTTCTTTTTCGGCGTGATGCTTGACCGATTTGAGCAGACGCCCCTTTTCGCCAATCACGATTCCCTTCTGAGAGTGGCGCTCTATGTAAATATCCGCGTCGACCTTCCACTCGGTTTCGCCTTCGGTAATCGTCTCGACCCAGACGGCGACGCAATGCGGCAGCTCATCGTGCAACCGTTCAAAAAGCTTTTCGCGGATCACATCGGCGATGTTCAGCTTGCGCGGATAGTCGGTCAGAATATCTTCCGGAAAAAGCAGTGATCCTTCAGGAGCCATGGCAAACAGCGCAGCGGACAGTTCCGGCAGCCCTTTACCTTTCAGCGCCGAACCTTCAATCCAGACCGGCTGCACAGTTGAGTTTTTTTCTGCCGTGATATTTTTCCAGAGTGTTCTGTAGTCCTCTATAAAGGCCGTTCCCATGTCGGTTTTGTTGAGAAGAATCAAACAGGGCGTGGATTCAGCGGCAAGACGGCGCATCCAGCCGTCGTCTTCCTGCCACGGCTTGGACGAAGCATCCAGCACCAGCATAACTGCATCAGCACCGTTCACGGAAGAACGCGCCATCTTGTTGAGGTTTTTGCCCAGCTCGCCCATCGCTTTGTGTACGCCAGGCGTGTCGAGAAAAACAAGCTGCCCGCGCTCTTCGGTCAGGATAGCGCGGATCACATTGCGCGTGGTCTGCACCGTATCGCTGACGATGCTGACCTTTTCGCCGACCAGCGCGTTGAGCAGCGTCGATTTGCCGACGTTAGTCCGTCCGACCACCGCCACGACCCCAGTACGCATTTCGCTGTTTACTGTTTCATTCATTTTTTCCAACCTTCGGAAACATAAGAGCCCGTTTTTCCAAACCTTGGAAAGCTTTTTTGCCGCTCGTTTTCAACTCGCTTCTTTTTGGAGCACCAAAGAGCACTTTCGCTATCGCTCAGGTCCAAACCTTGGAAAAAGAAAAGCCTCCGGATTGCGCCGGAGGTTTCTTTGCAATCAACCGCACTTATTTATCAGTCAGTGCTGTGACGCCGGGGAGCTGCTTGCCTTCGAGAAACTCAAGGCTGGCTCCGCCGCCGGTGCTGATATGGGTCATCTTGTCGGCCAGGCCGGACTTGTTGACTGCGCTGACGCTGTC
>JBAYVX010000257.1:0-2683 GCA_041674365.1 Kiritimatiellales bacterium
CGTCTTCAACCGCACCGTCGGACTGCGCGAAGCCGCCTCTAAACAGGCTTGAGCCAGAGGTCAGCAGTCAGAGATCAAAGGTCGGAAGTCAGGGGTCAGAGTTTTCCACCCGAGCGAAGCGAGAGAGGCACCGCTAACGGTAGTGCGACAGCATTGGGGCAAAGCGTAATCGTATCGTTTATTGTTGGGGTCGCGCTCCTTTTCGCCGTTATTAATATTTAAAAATTATCGCTACAAGTTACAGCAAAAGAGTCAGAACGCTTTTCCCATCATTTTGTCGGCAAATGATTTTGTCGTTCCGTTTCCAATGTTTGGAAAAAGACCCGATTACTGCGCCAATTCTCGAAGCGCGTTGGGATAGCGCTTCATACACTCCTCGGCAATCTGCATTTTCTCAGCAAAACCCGGACAATTTGAAGTCATCCGAACTGCATTGCCGGAAGCCTGCGTAAGATACAGGGTTTCACCCTCTTTTGCCCCCATCGCGGCCAAGACCTCGGAGGGAAGTACGATGCCAAGTTCATTGCCGACTTTTTGAACCTTGGTTTTACAGATCATGAAACAACGATGATCATGAGCGGCGACTTTGACAAGAGTGAAACCCTGCGGAATCAATCAGGTGGAACCATTTGGACAGAAGAACCGAATCGACAGGATCAAGCTTCCAAACCTTGGAAAACGTGGCAGGATTTCTTCCAATGGTTGGAAGTTTACAAAAAACAATCCTGCATATCGACATGGACGCATTCTTCGCGGCGGTCGAGGTGCACGATCATCCGGAGCTCAAAGGGCTGCCGGTGGTGATCGGCGCGCCGCCGGACAAACGCGGCGTGGTTTCGACCTGCTCTTATGAGGCGCGCAAGTTCGGCATTCATTCGGCCATGCCCTCGCGCACCGCATTTCAGCGCTGCCCGCACGCCGTCTTTCTGCCGCCGAATATGCGCCGCTATCACGAAGTGTCAGAGCAAATCATGGAAATCTTCCGCCGCTTCACGCCGCTGGTCGAACCGCTCTCGTGCGACGAAGCGTTTCTCGACGTGACCGGCGCGCGCTACCTTTTCGGCGACGGCCCGGCGATTGCCAAAAAAATCAAGGCCGCCGTGAAAGAAGAAACCGGACTCACCTGCTCGGTCGGCGTTGCGCCCAACATGTTCCTCGCCAAAATCGCCAGCGATCTAAACAAGCCCGACGGACTGACCATCGTTCCGACAGATGAAAAAGAAATCCCCGCCTTCCTCGCGCCGCTGCCCGTTAAACGGATGTGGGGCGCGGGCAAAAAAACGCAGGCGATTCTCGAAGCGCATAAAATCCGCACCATCGGCGACCTGCAGACGATCGATCCGGCAAAGCTCTCCGCATGGGTCGGAGAAAACTCCGCCGCCTTTTTTCGGCGCCTAGCCTTCGGCGTCGACGAACGCGAACTAGAAACAGAAAGTGAAGAAAAAAGCATCTCCAACGAAATCACCTTCGACGAAGATCAACGTGATGTCGAAGTCGTCGAAGCGGCTCTGATCGACCTCGCGGACAAAGTCGGCGCGCGTCTGCGGCTTGCCGGATATTATGCCGCCACAGCACAGATCAAAGTGCGCTGGAAAGATTTTTCCACCATCACCCGTCAGCGGCGGCTCGACCCGCCCTGCTGCGACGACATCACCCTGCGCGAAACCGCGCTCGAACTGCTGCGTAAAGAAACGCTGCACAGTCCGGTCCGCCTCATCGGCTTCGGCGTCAGCAACCTGCGCGAAACCGCCGACGCCCCGCAGCTGGATCTTTTCCAAACATTGGAAAAAACCACATCCACCAAACGTGAACAGCTCAGCCGCGCGGTCGATGCGATCCGCGAAAAGTTCGGACGCAAAAGCATCCGCAGAGGATCCTCAATGGAAAATGAAGGATGACCACGAAATACACAAACCACACGAAAACAAACACTCCCCTTTTGTGTATTTAGTGTATTTCGTGGTTAACTCTCTCCAATGAACCCATCACCCCTTATATGTCCGGTTTGCGAAGCATCGCTCGAATGGACTGCGAAGGAATGCCGCTGTGAAAGCGGTCATTCATTTGATCAGGCGAAAGAAGGTTATGTCAACCTGTTGCTGAGTCATCAGCGAAAATCAAACCATCCCGGCGACGACGACGCGATGATTCAGGCACGAAGACGCTTCTTCGATTCCGGTGCATACAATCCCCTATCCTCTAAAATCACGCATCTTGTATCCCGCATTCCGAGCCCCGTCATTCTCGACTGCGGCTGCGGCGAAGGATCTTTTCTCGGCGCGCTGAGCGGAACCCGTTTCGGTGTGGATATTTCGAAAGAGGCGATCCGTTGCGCGGCAAAGCGCTATAAGGATGTAAACTGGATCGTCGCCAACGGAATGCGCAAACTGCCGTTTGCCGATCACTCCATGGACGTGATCCTAAGCATCCTCGCCCCGCGCAACCCGGAAGAGTTTGCCCGCATTCTGAAACCGGCCGGCACACTTCTCCTCAGCGTACCTGGACCGAATCATCTGATCGAGCTGCGCTCGCGGCTGGCAACGAATGCCAGTGACTTTGAGGAAAAAGCTGACGAAGCTGCCGCAAAATGCACGCCGCAGTTTTCCGAAGTGAACCGTAAACTGCTGAGTTATGAAGTGACGCTCAATGCCGGACAAATCGCCGACCTCATCCAGATGACACC
>JBAYVX010000258.1:0-2675 GCA_041674365.1 Kiritimatiellales bacterium
CGAGGTTTTCCCCATAGAGGGACGTGCGGCCAGAACGATCATGTCGGTGTTATGAAGTCCGCGCAATTCCTTATCAAGATCAATAAAGCCGGTCGGTACACCGTTGTCGAGGATGTTCCCGTCGATGATTTGTCCGGCGGTTTTATAAACCACCTTCTGCCAGTCTTCAGAGGAAGCGGTTTTTGTGTCGCTCAGTTCGAAAAAAGACTCTTCCGTTCGACTGAGAAGCTCTTCGGCCTCTTCATCAGGGCTGTAGCAACTGTCAATGGTTTCGGCGGCCTGCGTGATAATGCGTCGCAATAAATGTTTCTGCTGAATAATGTCGATGTAATATTCGGCGTGTGCAGAGGTCGGTGTGCTGTCGATCAGGCTTTCGAGAAAACTGTAACTTCCCGCCTGATCCAGCTTCCCGCTGTTCTTGAGGTGCTCTCCGACTGTCAGTAGATCAATCGCTTTTGCGCCCTGATACATTTCCATGAGCTGCTCAAAAAGCAACCGGTGGGCGGGAATATAAAATGAATCGGCCGAAACCGACTTCATGGAACAGAGTTCGATAACACGGGTGGATTCGATCAGAGCAGAGCCGAGAACGCCTCGTTCGGCTTCCTCACTGTAGGGCGGAAGACGACGCCCGCTCTGATCGATCAAACTCATTCTTCAACGATCCATACCTTCAGCACAGCGTTAACTTCGGGATGGAGAACGACCGTTATATCAAAAACGCCCAACTCATGCAGGGGCGCATCCAGTTTGACCTGAGTGCGTTCCAGCGTAATGTTCTGTTCGGCCATTTTCTCAATAATCTGTGCCGCCGTGACTGACCCGAACAGCTTGCCGCCTTCAGAGGTCTTCACCGCGATTGTGCAGGAAAGGCTCTCAAACTTTTTAGCCAGCTCTTCAGCGGCCGTTTGTTCTTTGCGCATCAGCGCAAGACGTTCAATGCGTTTTTTCTCAATCTGGCGTTTTTTGCCTTCGGTTACTTCCGAAGCCATGCCTCTTGGAAAAAGATAGTTCCGTGCATAGCCGTCGGCCACGCGAACCACATCACCTTCGATGCCGAGTCCGGGCACCGCATCCATCAATAAAACTTCTACAGCCATTTCGATTCTCCTCTGTGCGCGTCTTAGCGCAAAAGTCCCATTACACGCGCCTGGCGGATTGCCCGCTTCACCTGACGCTGCTGCTTGGATGTTACACCGGTATAACGACGCGAAAGAATTTTGCCGCGCTCAGTCATAAATTTACGGAGCAGCTCCGCATCCTTGTAGTCAATTTCGGTCACACCCTCCAGAAGCCGGCCGCCTTTTTCCTCTTTTTCATATGCCATGATCTATATAATCCTTTCCTTAATCAAAACGGAATGTCGTCTTCGTCCGCAGCCGGGGCTTCAAAATCACCCGGCGGCGGCATGCTGTTGTGGGACGCATCGGCTGTCTCGGCACCACGCTTGGGTGCCCCAAGAAACTGTACCCGGTCTGCACGCACTCTCAGCTTGCTTCGTTTTTCCCCTTGCTGATTGGTCCACTGATCGAGTTTCAGGCGCCCTTCGACAAAAACGGGCGACCCCTTATAAAGGTATTCCGCACAGGTTTCGGCCTGACGAGCCCACACTTCTACATCAACAAAAACCGTACTTTCAACAGTTTCTCCGGCTTTGTTTTTGTAGTTTTCGTTGATGGCCAGCCCCAAGTCTCCCACCGCCGTTCCCGAAGGTGTATAACGCACTTCCGGGTCGCGGGTCAGGTTGCCCATCAGGAATACTCGGTTCAGGGTCGACATTCTACGCCTCCTGAGCTGCTACAGCCTCATCCTTTTGCATGAACTGTGCACGAAACACATTAGTGGCCAATTTCAGACGGTGTTTGAGTGCGTCAATCTGTCCGCCGTCAAGACGGAACATGATCACAACGTAAATGCCGCCTTTTTTCTTTTTCATCGGACGCGCGAACGAACGCTTGCCCAGGCGGGTCGAACTTTCCAGCGTGCCGGCCAGTTTTTCCACTTCGACCTTTACGGCTTCAATGGCCTGATCCAGCTGGGCTTCATCCAATGTTTCGGGGAAAATAAACAGCCCCTCGTACAGTGTTTTCAATTTCTCTCTCCTTGCTCCTATACCCTATTAAAGCAGTTCATGGCCTGCTCAATCCCTGCAGTGCAGACCTTCTCCACCGCATCCGCGGCGCGGCGAACCACATTCTCCAAATCCTGTTTCTCGGCGTCCGAAAACGGGCCAAGGACATAATCTGAGAGCGACACACTATCAGGTTTCGGGCCGATGCCAATCCGAATCCTGCCGAAAGCGTCGTCTCCCAACGCATCCATTACCGACTGCACTCCGTTGTGCCCGCCCGCCGAGCCTTGAGCCCGAACACGAAGTTGACCCCATCCAAGTGCCACATCATCAAATATCACCAGCAGGTTATCCGTCTTTCCGCGGGCCTTGCGAAGCGCCGCACCGACCGCCAATCCGCTACGATTCATAAACGTCTGCGGCTTCACTATCCGGATCGTTTCCTGCCCGATTGTCACTTTTGCGGTCTGAGCAGGAAACCACCAGTTCCGGCGAAAAGAGGAACCTGAGCGTCTGGCGACTTCATCCAGCACCAGAAACCCGATATTGTGGCGGGTCATTTCATACTCCCGCCCGGGATTTCCAAGCCCGACGATAACCTTCA
>JBAYVX010000259.1:0-2661 GCA_041674365.1 Kiritimatiellales bacterium
GTGATTTTGTGTCCGAGCGACGAGGCCCATTTTTGTCCGTCGCCGACGGAGCCTGTTTTCGGATAACTGACGCCGCCGGTGGCGATCAGGAGCGCGCGGGAAGTCAGTTCGGCGCTCGGCGTTTTAACGAGCCATTCGCCGGTTTGCAACGGGATGATTTTATGCACGGCGCTGTTGAGCATGATGCCGATGTTGTATTTGGCCAGCAGGTCGGTGAAGAGGTGGTGGACGTCGGAGGCGCGTTCGCTCCGCGGATAGACCCGCTTATCGCGCTGCATTTTAGTTTGCAGTCCGTTTTTATGGCACCACTCGCGCAGAGCAGAGGGCGGAAAGGCGGTCAGCGCCGGTTCGAGGAACGGGGCGGTCGGCTCGCCGAAGTCGGCCAGCATTTCTTTGACGGGCAGGGCGGAGGTGATGTTACAGCGGTTGTTGCCGCACATGAGCAGCTTGCGTCCCGGCTTCGGGCAGCGTTCGAGAATGACGGCGCGGATTTTCCGTTCGCCCGCCGTGACGCCGGCCATGAAGCCCGCCGCGCCGCCGCCGATGATGATCAGATCTGTATTTGTAGGCATAAGAATATTTCCCCACGGAATATCAGTAAGATGAGGATCAGAATAATTATGGACAGAATAATGTTTAGAATATGCAGGAAAGGCTCTTGTTATAGAATTATTCTGTCCATAATTATTCTGATCATTTGCTCTCGTTGCTTTCGATTATGCTGTTTGGGAGGCTTCTGCCAGCTTTTCGAGTTTTTCGAGTGCGGCACCGGAGTCGATGGATTCGGCAGTCAGCTTGAGCCCTTCTTTCGGATCATTGGCTTTTCCGCCCGTCATAATCGCGAAGGCGGCGTTGAGCAGAACGATGTCGCGCTTCGGTCCTTTTTCTTTGCCGGCGAGAATTGCCCGGACGATTTTGGCGTTTTCCGCCGGCTCACCGCCGGTGATGTCGGCGGTGCGGGACTGTGCAAGACCGAGTCCGGCGGGCTGCACTTCGTAGGTTTCGAGTTTGCCGCGCCGGATTTCGGTGACGAGCGTGGTGGTGGTGGTGGTGATCTCGTCGAGCCCGTCGTTGCCGTGGACAACAAACAGGTTCTGCGCGCCGAGCTGGGCGCAGGCGTCGGCAATGACCGGAACCAGTTCTTTTGAAAAGACGCCGAGTACGCCGTTTTTGACGCCGGCCGGATTACAGAGCGGGCCGAGGATGTTGAAGAGGCTCCAGAAGCCAAGTTCTTTGCGCGGTCCGGCGGCGTACTTCATGGCCGGGTGCAGGGTTGGAGCAAAGAGGAAGGCAATGCCCACTTTTTCCAGACATTCCTCCATTTTTTGCGGGCTGTACTGCAGGTTGACGCCGAGTTCGGAGAGCACATTGGCAGCGCCGCATTTACTGGAAACGCCGTAGCTTCCGTGCTTGGCGACCGTAACGCCCGCTCCTGCCACCACAAAGGCGGCGGCGGTGGAAATATTAAAGGTGTGCGCGCCGTCCCCGCCGGTTCCGACAATATCGATGGCATTCGGATCGTCGCAGCGGATTTTGACCATATTTTCGCGCATGGCCTGCGCGGCTCCGGCAATGATTTCCGGCGTTTCGCCATGCATGCGGAGCGACGCAATAAACCCACCAATCTGAGCAGGTGTCGCTTCGCCTTTCATTACATCCGTAATAGCGCCGTACGCTTCATCGCGGCTCAGCGCCTTGCCTTCGATCAGAGCTTGTATTGCTTCTTTTATCATCTGAAATCCTTTTTGAACTTGTCCGCTTTTCGGGGGAGCGTATCATTCGCTTCCTGTATTTTCAAAGAGGAACACTATGTCTATTTCACCATTTGCCTGTACCAGTCCGGACGACGAAAAAGAAATGCTCGAGTCCATCGGCGCGAAGAGTTTTGACGATCTCTTCTCCCACATTCCGGCGGATTTTCAGTCGGATGAGTTCAATCTGGCTGAAGGGCTTTCCGAGATGGAAATGATGCAGCAGATTCGCGCGGTGTCGCGCAAGAACTCATCGGATTTGACCAATTTCTGCGGCGCCGGATTTTACGATCACTTTATTCCCGCAGCGGTCGACTCGCTCACTTCGCGCGGCGAGTTTTTCACCGCCTACACGCCGTACCAGCCGGAAGCGGCACAGGGCACGTTGCAGGCGATGTTTGAATACCAGACCGCCATTACGCGACTGACCAACATGGAGGTTTCCAACGCGTCGCTTTACGACGGAGGCACCGCGCTGTTCGAGGGAATGATGATGGCCCTGCGCATCACCAAGCGCAACCGTGTGCTGGTCGATGAGGGCGTCAGCCCGATCTACCGCACCATGCTTCGCAGCTACACCCGCAACCTCAAAATCGAATACCGCGAAGTTCCAATGTCTGGAAACGGAGTCGCCGATCGCGCAGCCTTCGCCAAACAGCTCGATAATACGGTCGGGGCGGTGCTTGTGCAGAACCCCAACTTTTTCGGCTGTCTCGATGACCTGACCGACCTGATTGCACAGGCGCACAGCGCCGGCGCGGTGGCGGCGCTTTCGGCTTACCCGATTTCGCTTGGCGTCGTCAAAACGCCCGGCGAAATGGACGCCGACATTGTCACCGGCGACGGCCAGAGCCTCGGCCTGCCGCTTTCGTTCGGCGGCCCGTACCTCGGCTTCATGGCAACCAAGAAA
>JBAYVX010000260.1:0-2618 GCA_041674365.1 Kiritimatiellales bacterium
GCAGAAAGGTTTTTGCATTCGTTTATCTTCTTTCATCCAGACTGTACTGTCGGTTGCAGAATCTCACTGCATCGTGCCTTTCGGCTCGCGGACTTTTACCGCCGGTCGGGAATTTCACCCTGCCCTGAAGATGGCGAGCATTATTGCCATTTAGAGCCCGCATTCAAGCTCTTTCTGGAAAGAGCCGCTTACGGGCTGGTTCCCTTGCCTTTTGCCTTTCCGTACGAAACGCCTTCTTCCGCCACACGAAGCTGTGCCGTTTTGGATGGTAGATAGGAAACTTTAGAGGGCGTCTCCACCTCCAGCAGAATTTCCGCCGGGATACCGAGGCCTTCTACCAGCTTGCGGATCATCGTTTTGCTCAGCGCCCGTTTACCGCTGAGCACTTCCGATACTTTGCTCGGCGAGCCGAGATATTTCACCATATCAGCGTTCGTCAGATTGTTTTGATCCATTATGAATTCGATCATGGCCAGCGGAGTTGGAGGGTCAATGGGGTAATGCTCCTGCTCGTAACGCTCAACCAGAAGGCCCAAAAGTTCCAGTTCCTCTTCTTCGGGTGTTCCGGGCGCGGCATCCATCAGTACCTCAATGCGTTTCAGCATCGCTTCGCACTCGGCTTCGGTTTTGATGATCTTTGCTTTCATTAGATTGTCTCCGCATCAATCTTGTCGTATTCCGCATGGGTTCCGATAAAGCGGACATACATAAATTTTGTGTTGTAGTGGATCTTCACCACCATCCGATACTTGTTCCCTTTGATATTGAACACCACCCGATTTCCCGGCAGAACATCCGCCGACCTGAATGTTTGCTTCACCTCGTTAAAACAACTCCACTCAGCCTCAGCGACGGTTTTAGCCCAAGCCCGCAGAGTGAACTCTGCATCCGCATGTTTCCCCCAGAACCGTTTGATGGTTTTTAAGTGTCAGCAGCCTCATGACGGATATATCTAATCGGTTAAACACTTGAAACATTTCCCATTTTGGGAATTTTGTAAAGATGTTTTTTAATACGTTCCATCATCGTTCCTCAAACGACGCCAACCCGGATTCGCGCAGGCTGAAAAAATCGTTGGCGCCGTCGCGGGTTTTCCGTCCGATAATCAGATGGTCGAGTACTTTGATTTCCATGGTCTTTCCGGCTTCAATGAGCTTTTTCGTAATACGAATGTCGTTGGCCGATGGCGACGGATCGCCGGACGGATGGTTGTGCGCGAGAATCACGTTGGCAGCGGAATGCTGAATGGCGGGCTTAAAAATTTCGCGCGGATGGACGAGGCTGGAATTAAGTGTGCCCTTCGAGATTTCGCACGGCGGAACCATCAGGCGGGTTTTGGTATCAAGCAGAAGAACCCAGAAAACTTCACGGTCGAGACTGCGGGCACGTTCGCGCAAAACAGCGGCAGCCTCTTCGGGCGAGACGATGCGCGGGCGCTCGCCGACGTTTTCCTGCACGAGTCGCCGTCCGATTTCGAGCGCGGCTTTGAGCAGCTTGGACTTCTCTTTTCCAATGCCTGGAAAATCCTTTTTGAGCTCTGCCGCCGACGCCTGCGAAAGCGCGCTGAGCGAGCCGTATTGCATCAGGATTTTTTCGGAAAGCTCGACGACGTTGGTTCCAGCCATACCGGTACGCAGAATCAGCGCGAGCAGATCGGATTCAGAAAGGTTTTCGGGGCCAAGGCGGTCAAATTTTTCGCGCGGCTGCAATGCTTTCGGCAGGTCTTTGGCCCGCACACAGTAAACACCGCCCTCTTCGTTGACGCGTTTTCCAATCATCGGAAAAAATCTAAAGTTTTTTTCCAAACCTTGGAAGAATTAACACCGGATTTTCCAATGTTGTAAAATTCAACGGCGGCGCCCCGGCGCAACAGCCATGCCGCCGAGAATAAATGCGCCGCCGATGAGCAGGGGCAACGTCAGATCTTCGCCGAGCACCATCCATGCAAAAAGCGCAGCCAGAAACGGCTTCAGGAAGAAGGCCATTGATCCGGTTCCGGCTTCAACATGGCCCATGCCATAGATGAAAAGAAAATAGCCCAGCGCGGTGCCGATCAAAGCCAGATAAGCGATACCCAGCCAGTCGGCCGTTCCGTATGCCGCCAGTGGAAATCCTTCAATACCCAAAGCGAGCGGCAGAATGCAAAGTCCACCGATCAGTCCTGTAAAGGTGGTGACCGGCAGCGCGCCGTAGCGCGGCGTTACCTTCTTAAAGAGCACGGTGTAGAGTGAGAAGACAATAATCGCAACCAGCATCAGGAAAAGGCCGGTTGATGAGATGCCGTCGGAGCGGTCGCGGGCTAAAATAAAAATTCCCGCCAAACAAAGTGCCGTGGCGGCCAGTTTGCGTATTGTGATTTTCTCCGGCAGCACCAGCGGCGCAAAGAGTACAACAAAGACCGGATTACAGCTGAAAACGAGCGCCGCGACGTTAGCGGGCAAAAAGGTGATGGATAGATGATAAAGGCTCGACATCAACGTAACGCCCAGCAAACCGAGCCCCGCCAGCGCGGCGGCATCGCGCCGCTTGAATGCCTTGCCGCGCAGGTAATGTGCGGCAGGGAGCAGCAGAACCAGTCCGGCGATGATGAAGCGAAGCGCCGCAAGCCAGAACGGATA
>JBAYVX010000261.1:0-2618 GCA_041674365.1 Kiritimatiellales bacterium
AACGATGGGCGCGTTGAAAGAAATTGTCGTCAAGGGCGTCCGCAAAGTGGTTGCCGCCCGGATGCTTTCTTCGATGCAGACCACCGCGCAGCTTACCATGCATACTTCCGCCGATGCGCGTGCGATTCTTGCCGCCCGCAAACAGTTCAAGGATTCCGCGGACAAAGGCGGCATTACGATTAACGATCTCGTCCTTTACGCTGTCGCACAGACGCTGACGAAGTTCCCGGAGCTCAACGCCTACTGGCTTGGCGATAAAATGGTGCAGTTCGAAAACGTGCATCTTGGCTTTGCCGTCGATACGCCGCGCGGCCTGATGGTTCCGGTGATCCGCTTTGCCAACAAACTGTCGCTCGAAGAGGTTTCTGTCGAGGCTAAGCGGCTTGGCACGGCCTGTATTAAAGGCACGGTTGATCCGGATGCGCTCAAGGGCGGAACGTTTACTGTCACCAACCTCGGCGCGGCGGGCATCGAAATGTTCACGCCGGTGCTGAATGCGCCGGAAGTCGGCATTCTCGGCATCTGCAATGTGCAGCCGAAGCCGGTAATGAAGAAAGATGGCGGCGTCGAGTTTATCCCGCACATGGGTCTGTCGATCACCTTTAACCACTGCGCCACCGACGGGGCGCCCGCCGGACGCTTTCTTGCCACCCTTCGTGACCGGCTGGCAACTTTTGGAGCGTAGAATGACCGCAAAGACGCAAAGAATGGAAGGAGGGATGCAATGACTCAACCAACTCCGCATCAAGAAGAATTAGCCAGACAGTTTGTTGATGCTGCACTGGAAGTCCATCGCGAACTCGGACCGGGTTATGATGAGCTGCTTTATGAAAATGCTCTAGCTGTTGAACTCAATCTTCGCGGAATTCCGTTTAATCGCCAGAAAACGATAAAGGTTTTTTACAAAGGCATTGAGGTTGGTGAAGGAAGGCTTGATCTATTGTTGGACGACGAATTGGTTGTTGAACTGAAAGCCGTAGATGAGCTGAACCCTAAACATCTAGCTCAGGTTATCTCTTATCTGAAGGCAACCGAACTTCCCTTAGGTTTGTTGGTGAATTTCCATGTAGATTTGCTCAAAAAAGGCCTTAAGAGAGTTGTGTATTCCAGCCCATCTTAACTTCTTTGCGTCTTTGCGGTCATTAATCCCTGATTGGAGAAAACAATGTATGATTTGATAATTATTGGCGCAGGCCCCGGCGGGTATGTGATGGCTGAGCGCGCAGGACACCTCGGTAAAAAAGTTCTACTGATCGAAAAAGAACATCTCGGCGGCGTCTGCCTGAACTGGGGCTGTATTCCAACCAAGACACTGCTCAACTCTGCGAAGCATTATGTGCACGCCAAGGAAGCGCCTGAGTTCGGCGTGACCACGGGCGAGGTTTCCTTCGATCTCTTCAAAGCGATGGCCTGGAAGCGCGAAGTGATCGAAACGCTGCGCGGCGGCATCGGCTTCATGATGAAGAAAAACAAGGTGACCGTGATCAACGGTACCGCGAGATTCCTCGGCCCGCGCAAAGTGCAGGTCGGCGAAAAAGTTTACGAAGGCACCGACGTGGTGATCGCTACCGGTTCATCACCTTTCGTTCCGCCGATTCCCGGCGCGGACCAGCTGCATGTGATGACCAGCACCGATATTCTTGAAATCAAAGAAATGCCGGAAACCCTGACCGTGATCGGCGGCGGCGTAATCGGCATTGAGTTCGCCAGTTTCTTCAGCAGCCTCGGCGTGAAAGTCACAGTCATCGAAATGCTCGAAGAAATCATCCCCTTCATGGACCGCGCGCAGGCCAAGGAATTCCGTAAGGCGCTGAAAGGAAAAGTCGAATTCAACCTTGGCTGCAAAGTGACGGCGGTTGAAGGGCACGAAGTCAAATACACCGACGCCAAAGGCGAACAGAAATCCATTCAGGCCGACATCGTACTGATGTCCGTCGGGCGTTCTCCGAACCTGAAGGATATGGGCTTCGAAGAAGCGAAGCTCGACTTCGACCGGCGCGGCATCAAGGTGGATGAGCAGATGCGCACCAACCTGCCGAATGTTTACGCGATCGGCGACGTCACCGGGCTTTCCCAGCTGGCGCATTCGGCAACCCGTATGGGCGAAGTGGCGCTCAATACGATTTGCGGGAAAGCCGACCGCTTCCGCCGCAACGCCATTCCGTGGGCCGTTTACTCGATGCCCGAAGTGGCCGGATGCGGCATGACCGAAGATCAGGCTGTTGCCGCAGGTCATAAAGTCGAAACCGCCTCGCTGCCACTGACGATGAGCGGACGCTTTCTGGCCGAGAACGGCAAGCGCGGCCCCGGCTCCGTCAAGGTGATCAAAGATGCCGATACCGACATCCTGCTCGGCGTTCACATGGTCGGCCCGGGCGTTTCCGAAATGATTTACGGCGCCGCGGTGATGATTGAAGCGGGGTTGCAGGTGAAAGATCTTCGTAAAATTGTTTTTCCGCATCCGACTGTGGGTGAAGTGTTGCGTGACACGCTGTTCCTTTTTTAACAACGCCCGTTTGTGTTAATCTGCGGTTAAAAAATTTCCAATGTCCGGAAAGTTCGCTATGCTATCCCTCTTTTTGAAAGAGCAGTACGAGTATGACGTCGGGAAAATCGTT
>JBAYVX010000262.1:0-2616 GCA_041674365.1 Kiritimatiellales bacterium
AGCGAGCCGATGCTGATATCCCGCTGGGCGATCACCTGGTGGCGGGTATCAAGAAACAGCACGCGAAAATACTCCTGCTGCAGATACCGCATGTCTTCCATGATCAGATTGGCGGCATCGAGCGGCGAAGAGATGGTGGGGCGCGGGGCATTGCTGGAGGTCGCCAGCCGCTTGCCCAGCTCGAAGGCGGCCTTTAACTGGCACGCTTTGGCCAGTCCAATGCCATTAACCTCGCTAAGCTCCTGCACGGAGGCGGCAGCGAGGTTACGTAAACTGCCAAAACGGCTCACCACCATCTGCGCCAATTGCAAGGCGGAGACGCGCGTATTGCCCACCCGCAGCAGAATCGCGATCAATTCCGGAATGCTCAACGCCGGCGCGCCATAACGCTCCAGCCGCTCACGCGGGCGTTCATCCTGCGGTAAATCGCGAATGAGTACATAGGAGTCGGACATGGGGGGTTGCCTCCCTGGACGATATCATTTGCGAAATTATGCAACAGCAAAGAATTCCCTTGATAATACTTGGCCCACCTGATTAAGCGAACCCTTTCATCAAGTGCAACAAGATTCAGACGAGTAGAAACACGGGAACGTCTCAACGCTTCACTCCGCTAATCGCTAAACGCCAAACGCTATACGCTCATTCACCACCCAGTGCCTCGATCTCGCGTGCAAGCAGCGCGTCGAAGTGCGCTCCTCGCCGACCGCGCATCAGTAAGGCCGGCGTGGTGAGCATGACCAGCGCGACGCCACCGAGTAAGAGAATGGTGGGCGTAATAATGCTGGGCGCCCTGAACGAATGAAGATAGCCGTATACCAGTCCCCATATCAAGCCGGCGATCGCTGAAAGGTAGCCGGAGATATTGATAACCCAGGCGCGCACGGGAGTGCGGTAGTAGAATAGCGAGAGACGCCAGTGTGCCTGGTGCCGGGGAATGGCCAGCCGCATGGCGTAGAGCAGGTAGTGCTTGCCGACAGGATCGGTCGGGTTCAGGCGGAAGCTTTTGACCAGCGCATCACGGGCGGTGGCATACTCACCGAGTAGCAGCAAAGCAATCCCGTAATCCCGCTGGTAATCCCAACGTTGCCCGTAGACGGTCAACGCCTCGGCAAGCAGGCTGGCGGCGGCGGTATAATGCTTCGTGCGCAGATGATGCACACCGAGCAACGCCTTGGCATACCCGTCATGCGGATTCGCGTCGAGCCCGCGGGTGGCCATTTCGACGGCGATGCCGTCTCGACCCCGGCGGAACTGCACGTCGGCGGCCAGTATCAACAGCGTCGCGTCATCCGGATAACGTTGCAGCGCCGTGTTCAGCGTTTCCTCGGCGAGTTGCAGCATGTTGAAGGTGACATACACCTGCGCGAGGGTAGCGAAAGAAGCGACATTGTCCCCATCGATGCGCACCGACTGATACGCGGCCTGCGCGGCGGGGGCATATTCGCCGCGCATCATGTGAATATACGCCAGCACGCGAAAGACGTCCGGCTCCTGCGGGTGCTCGCGCCACGCCTGCTGCGCCGCCGCCAACGCCTCATTCAAATTACCCGCCAGAAAATAGCGCTCCGCCTCTTCCAATCGCGTGCGCGCCGTACATGTCGGCGAAAGATAAAAATACCGCTGGGTCGTGGAGGTCATCGATGCACTACCTTCATGGTCTGGTGAGAGGGGAACCACGGTGATACACTCAACCAATACGCCTTATGATGAAAGGAATCCTGCAAAACATTAAATAACTGGCATATGAATGAATCGTAAAGTTTTACAAACCTCCACCTAACCGCTCGACCACATCGTACCAACTTTTAGCACAGAGTATTATCACTATATTTCAAATTGTCGATCTCTATTGGGTAGAGGGTTTACGAATTGTCGCTACCAATCTCCAGTTACTATACTCGGCATCAAGATCTACTTCTATAATATTTACTACTTCTTTTCATTCTCATTTATGCGTTTTTCTATTTCCTTATAATTCTCTTGTAGAATTTCGAATTCTTTTTTTATGGGGTTCAATGCTTTATCTATTTTATTAACGACGGATTTGTTCAGTGTATTCAACACAACGAAATGGTACGGAAGCAAGAATATTATAACAACAACTATTGTCCCTATTCCCCACCGCAATAAACTTTCCTTATGTTCTTGGAATTTCGTAAATAGATCATTTCTCAAATCGCCATTACTCTGACTCACTTTATTATGGTAATCTTCGTTGATTTTATCTTTAAGATCATTAAAATTGTCTGATTGAAAAGTGGAATTGCCGGCCCAACCAAAATGACTTTGAATGACAATTGGTTTGTTTTTGGAATATTTAACAAAATTTTCTTGAGTAAAGGTGTCAATATTTGATGGAATAACAGGTAGTTTTTCGGTAGTACAAAATTTATAAAATTTTATTTTATCTTCCAAAAAACGATTGAGTTTGGCGGTATTACCCAAACATAACCAGGCGTTTTTTTCACAGATTTTATCGATTTTGGCCGATGGTTTAAAAGAAAGAATAGCGGGTAGATGATTATTTCTGGTGGAATTAGTTTCGATAAAATTTTTTGTTTCGGGAAGACTTAGAAGATGAGCGCTGTTTTTTATTTCACCCTCAGGAAGATA
>JBAYVX010000263.1:0-2605 GCA_041674365.1 Kiritimatiellales bacterium
ACTGGTAGCGGAGCCGCCGTGCCGCTTGGAAAACCTCGAAAAACTCGAACAGTTGCGTGCTTTGTACATCGGTTGCCGCATGAACGTTTTACAGGTCGAAGATGTCGGCATCGGCGTCGATACGCCGGAAGATATTTTGAAAGTCGAAGCCATCCTCGCTTCAAAAAACCATTAACTTACAGGATTGTTTCTTTTATCAATAATGGTGGAAATATGAAAAATATTAATAGAAGGAAAACGAACAGAATTGAGGAATATCTAAAATTTAAAGAAGAAATTTTTAATTTCGTTTTAGGTCGCCGCGTTCACAAATATATTCTTTCTTATTTTGGGGTTATTTCTGTTGTTCTTTTGCTGGGAGGAAACTCGTACATCAAATACGTGGCAAAAGCAGAAGTCGATCGGGTCATTGCGAGAGAAATAGGGGAGGAACATACTTATCTGCGTGCCGTAAATCAAATAACTGAATTTGGTAATTTAGTGATCACTACGGGTAAGGTTGCTTACTACAACGCAATAAAAGAATTTATCAGCTCAGAAAAACAGGAACGCATCGTAAATGCTGCAAAAGCTGAGCTGATGAGAATAGAAAACTTCTTCGTCTGGTCCGGAGATGAAAATTACCCTACGGATGATGTAGAATGCAGTGCACCAAGTGGTGAGCTACTAAAGGGCCATAAAGTACCCACAAAAAACCTTATCGAGATGTTTGATAACACTGAGCAATTTGGAAAGAAGACAACAATCCTTGAAATCCTCTGGCATCGGCGTGAAAAAGGTGTTCCTGAGTTTTTCCTGAAAACTGCTCGCAACACCGACTATTTGCGTATCCGCTATGTCGCCCTGCAGGGGCTCCAAATAGAACTCGATTCTTTTTCTACGAATCCATTTGATTTGGAGGCTAATGAAGTTCTCTGGGAGAGAAGCAAAGATGATTTTGAAAAGGCGTTGCTTCCAAAATGAACGATTTTGATTTCCAAGGATTGGAAGAAAAAGTTCCAATGGTTGGAAAACCGCTGAAACCGAGTGTTTTTGCGACGGGAATATGGGATAACGGAGCGAGTTTTAAGGGAAGACTAAAGAGGATTTTGGTGGAGCACGATCTCCGAGCGTGCTTAGAACGCGCCCGGAGGTCGCGTTCCACCTGAATTAAAAAACAATTTGCGCAGATTGGCGGGATTAGCGACCTGGTAAGAGGTTGATCACGAAATTACGCGAATGAACACGAATTTTAAGGGAGACTGAGCGATGACGAAGGTTGTGAATGTGAACGGAGTGAAGTTTGGCGGGAAGAATCCGCTGGCGCTGATTGCGGGGCCGTGCGTGATTGAGAGCCGCGAGCTGTGTATGGATATGGCGAAACGGCTGGTGGCCATGTCGAAGAAGATAAATGTGCCGCTGATTTTTAAGGCGTCGTACGACAAGGCGAACCGGACGTCGATCCATTCCTACCGTGGGCCGGGCATCGCGAAGGGGCTGGAAATTCTGGCGGAGATTAAAGCGAAGTATAACGTGCCGATTTTAACCGACATTCACAGCGAGCAGGATATTCACTTAGCCGCGCAGGTGGTGGATATCATTCAGATTCCGGCGTTCCTATGCCGTCAGACGGATATTGTGGTGGCGGCGGGCGAGAGCGGAAAAGCCGTGAATGTGAAGAAGGGTCAGTTCCTCGCTCCGTGGGATATGAAGAATGTGATTAAAAAGCTGGAAGAGACGGGCAATACGAAAATACTGCTGACGGAGCGCGGCGTTTCGTTCGGTTACAATACGCTGGTGGCGGATATGCGCAGCCTGATTATCATGCGCGAGCTGGGCTATCCGGTGATTTTCGACTGCACGCACAGCGTTCAGTCGCCGGGCGGGCAGGGCGATTCGTCGGGCGGCGACGGGCGGTTTGCGCCGTATCTGGCAAAGGCAGCGGTGGCGGTCGGCGTGGATGGAATTTTTCTTGAGACGAATGTGGATCCGTCGAAGGCGCTCTCGGACAAGGCAAACGCGATGCCGTTTTCTGAAGTTTCCAAGCTTTGGAAAAAATTGAATGCAATCAACGAGGTAAAATGAATACCAAAGTTCAGAGTTCAGAGTTCAAAGTTCGGGGTTCAAGCCTCAGGATGATCGTGGTCGGTATTTTTTTGTTGGCGGGTTCGGGCCGGGCGCAGCAGGACATGAATATGGAAGTTTCCGGCTTCCGCGTTCCGCAATATGACGGGCAGGGCATGATGACCTCTCAGTTGTTTGGCGACCGCGCCGAGATGGAGGGCGGCGGCGAGGTGAAGATTACCGGACTGCGCATCGAGTTTTACAAGGAAAGCAACACGGTGATGACGGTGACGTCGCCGTACTGTTTCTATAATCAGCAGACGCGCGAGGCGTCTTCGGATGCGCCGGTGTTCGCCGATATGGATCGGTTGACGATGCGCGGACTCGGCTTCCGTTTGGATTCAGGCAGCAACACGGTACAGGTCTTGAACGACAGTAGAGTGACGATTAAGGATGTGATGAAAGAAGTGAGCGGTGAAGCCGCAGCCGGCACCGTTGCCAACACCGAGACTGTGATTACGTCAAAGGAACTTTTTCTCGACTACAAGGCTCGCAAAGCCCG
>JBAYVX010000264.1:0-2605 GCA_041674365.1 Kiritimatiellales bacterium
CATGAAATGTGATCTCTGCGATAAAGAAGCAGTCGTTCACCTGACGCAGGTGGTCAACGGAGAGATGAAGGAGGTTCATCTTTGCGAGGAACACGCCATCGCGCAGGGTATTGATCTCAACAGCCCGATCTCTATCACGGATATTCTGATGGGACTGAACGGTCCGCAGAAAAATATTGCCCACGAACTCAGCCTTGCCTGTCCGCGTTGCGGAATGGCGCGCGAAGAATTCCGCAAAACCGGACGCCTCGGCTGCCCGGACTGCTATAAAACGTTTATAGCGGAACTGACGATGGCAATCAAAGCCATGCATCACAGCGGACAGCACATTGGAAAAATTCCGGCGCGCGAAGGAACCCAGACGCGGGTAAAATCAAAAATCGCCCGGCTCCAGCAGGATCTTGAAGCAGCCATTGCCCGGGAGGACTTTGAAAAGGCGGCCAAACTTCGTGATCAGATTAAGAAATACCGTGACGATGTGGCGGCGGATGAAGGGAGTGAAAAATGACCCTCGACGGACTGCTAAAACGTCACGGTGGCTGGCTCGAAGCCGGCCCGGCAGAAGGGCCTGTCATCAGCAGCCGTGTTCGTCTCGCGCGTAATCTGCGCGACACTACATTTCCCGGCTGGGCCTCCAAGGACGTGCGCAACCGGGTTTGGAACGAAGTCCTGCTCGCCTTCGACGGTATTTCTGACAGCAAGAGTTTTCTGCGCTGGCGGATGGATGAACTGACTGCACTTGACCGCGACCTGCTTTTTGAGCGGCATCTCATCAGCCGTGAACTGGCCGAGCGACAGACAGGCAGTGGCGTATTTGTCCACGAAGACGAATGCCGCGCCGTCATGGTCAACGAAGAGGATCATATCCGCCTGCAATCGCTTCAGCCTGGAATGAACCTGAAAAAAGCGTGGGAGGTTGCCGATGAACTCGACAACGCTCTCGAAAAAAGCCTCTCATATGCGTTTTCAAGCAAACTCGGCTATCTCACAGCCTGTCCTTCCAATGTCGGTACCGGCATGCGCGCCAGTGTCATGCTTCATCTGCCCGGGCTGGTACTGACTGAAGAGATCAAACCGGTCATCAATGCCGTATCCAAAATCGGTCTCGCAGTACGCGGACTGTGGGGTGAAGGATCCGAAGCCTCGGGGCATATGTTTCAAATATCCAACCAGATCACTCTCGGTAAACCGGAAGCTGAAATCATTACCAATCTCGAACAGATCGTGCTTGAAGTCATCGAACACGAAAAGAATGCCCGTTTGCGGCTGATGGAAAAACAGCAAATCCGTGTGCACGATCACGTCGGCCGCGCCTACGGAATTCTCGCCAATGCAGCGCTCATGGCCACCGGCGAAGCGCTTGATTTGCTTTCTGCTCTGCGTCTGGGCGTCGATCTCGGACTGATGCCCAATATGGTTCGGCGCGACATCGACCAGCTCTTCATTCGGATACACCCGGCACACCTGCAGAAAGAAGCCGGCGTCGTATTGAGCCCGGAAGAGCGCGACATTAAACGCGCGCAGCTCGTCCGTAAGTTTTTGGAAAATAAAAATGACTGAAACATTACCCACACAAACTGATCATGCCGTGTTGCTGGAGGAACTGGAGCAGTTCCGCAAAGAGAAAGAACGGATTCGCATGCTGGTCGGACAGATCGGTGGAAAACATTCGCAACGGCGGGATCACTTAATCAACATCGGATTTATCGTGGCCATGGTATTTCTTTTTTGTCTGGATCTGTTGCGGCACCTTTTTCATATAGATGTTCCGCTTCCGCAGATGTTTTCAGTCGAACTGGCGGTCCTGCTGGTTTCCATCAAAATCATCTGGATGATTCATAAAGGAACCAAAGTGGAACATTTCCAGTTCTGGGTGCTTAACTCCATTGAGTTCCGCCTGAATGATGTTGCCAAGCATATCCGTGAAATCGAAAAGAAGCTTTCGGAAAGTTGATTGATGAAAAAGACGCGTGTTGATCAAAAATTCGCCGCTCTCAAAAAACAGGGTAAAAAAGGATTTATCGCCTACATCGGCGCGGGTGATCCGACACTCAATGACACCGTTGACATCGTTCTGCGCCTCGAAGAGGCCGGCGTGGATATAGTCGAACTCGGTCTGCCGTTTTCCGACCCGCTCGCCGACGGCCGCGTCAATCAGGACTCCGCCACCCGCGCACTGGCCGCGGGATCGACCTTTGACGGCGTCATGGAAATGGTTTTCAAAATCCGCGAGCGTTCGCAGATTCCGATGATCTTCTACGCTTATCTCAACACGCTTTACGCCCGTGGTTTTGAAAAAGCCATGAACGAAGCTGCCGCCGCAGGTATTGACGGATTTCTTATTCTCGACATGCCGCGTGAAGAATCCGGCCCGTACAAAAAATATATTTCCGCCGCCAACCTCAACAATATTTCACTCATCACGCCGACAACGCCCGAAGAACGGATCAAACAGATCGTCAAAGAAGCCGACGGCTTTGTCTATTGCGTATCGCGCGAAGGGGTCACCGGCGTGCGCGACAGTATCGCCGAAGGCGCGCGCGGGCTGGTCGGAAAAATCAAGACGCACAGCAAACTGCCCGTCGCGCTCTGCTCTGGAATCGGC
>JBAYVX010000265.1:0-2578 GCA_041674365.1 Kiritimatiellales bacterium
ATCCGAGCCCCGACCATGAGGGAGGGGTAAAATTAATCAAAGAAAGGTATATTTTACAAATGGCTAAGGAATTTCCACTTGAGTCGGCGTCAGTTGAAACAATTGAAACTAAATACAGAAAAATATCAGGCAAAATCCCGAACGATAAAACGATAGAACAAATTAAAACGCTGCGGGAATTTGAAGCACGCAGTATGCGAGGCCAGCCCCCGGTTGTCTGGGACCACGCACAGGGCATAAATGTCTTCGATGCTTACGGGAATAAATGGCTGGATTTTTCATCGGGCGTTCTGATTACAAACGCCGGCCACGGTCATCCCGAAATCGTCAAAGCTATTATAAATCAGGCATCGAAGCCTTTGCTTACGACATATTGTTTCCCGAATCAGCCGAGAATCGATTTGGTTCAGAAGCTTGTGTCAATCGTGCCCAAAAAATTGAATAAGGTATTTCTTTTAAGCACTGGCGCCGAAGCAACTGAATGTGTTTTAAAGCTGATGCGAACTTACGGGAAAAAAGTCCGGTCAGAATCGAAGAATATTATCGTTTCATTTACGGATGCTTTCCACGGCAGGACGCTCGGCGCGCAGCAGATGGGACCTCTGGGCACAGGAAGAGCGTGGATTAAAAATATTGATAAGGAAATAGTTCATGTGCCGTTCCCGGACGGTTTCAGAAATGAAGATGTCAGCTTTGACTTGTTTGAAAAAACTTTGTCGAAGTTGAAAATAAATCCTGATAACGTCGCAGGTGTAATCAGCGAGACGTATCAGGGAATCGGGCCGAATTTTATGCCGAAAGAATATGCGCAGAAACTTAGACAGTGGTGCGATACTTATAACGCATTACTTTGCTTTGATGAAGTGCAGGCCGGCTTTGGCAGATGCGGCACAATGTGGGGCTTTGAGTGTTATGAAGTTGTTCCAGATTTATTCTGCATGGGCAAAGGTTTCAGCAGTTCGCTTCCGATTAGCGGCGTGATTGGCCGAGCCGATGTGATGGATATGTATGGTCCGAATGAAATGACAAGTACGCATTCAGCGAACCCGATTTGCTGTGCCGCCGCTTTGGCGAATATCAATGTTATTGAAAAAGAAAAACTTGTGCAAAACTCTGCCGAAGTTGGCAAGGTTTTAAAGAGCGAATTGGAATCCATTAAAAAAGAATTTTCAGATGTTATTGGTTTTGCGCCGGCAAAAGGTTTGGTCGGCGGCTTACTGATGGTAAAGAAAGGCACAAAAGAGCCTGATTATGATTTGGCATGGCACATTGTATATGAGTGCTATAAAAAAGGCCTTTTGTTATTTGCTCCTGTCGGCATTGGCGGCGGATGTGTGAAAATTGCTCCGCCGTGGTGCATAACTAAAGAAGCCGTTCTTGAAGGTTGTGGAGTGCTTCGCCAAACGATTGTCAAGTTTATTCACTAATTTTTATTCTTCAGATTTAAATACCACCAGTAAGACTGGTGGTATTTGCTCTCAAATTCTGCATGAAATCGTTTTACTAATGTATTGTATTGTTTTGTCAAAACAAAGTAGTTGTTGACATTTGAAGACAGTGTTTTAAAATTGTCCAAAAGTGTCTAATCTATGTAAAAGGATGCCAATGCAGTTGACAGTACGAGATGTTGCCAAATTATTAGCTGTAAGCGAGAAAACGGTATATCGTTGGCTCGACCAGCAATCGCTCCCTGCCTATAAAGTCAACAATCAGTATCGCTTTAATCGTGCCGAACTGCTTGAATGGGCGATGGCAAACCGCATTAACGTCTCCAAAGAGATGTTCAGCGAGCCGGAATCGGCGAGCATTCCGCTGCAAAGTCTCGGCGATGCTATCAAGACCGGCGGTATCTATTATCGTGTCAGCGGTACGGACAAAACTTCCGCTTTGCGTGCTATTGTTGACCTCATACATTTACCGCAGGAAGTTGACCGCGAGTTTTTGTTTAGCGTTCTGCTTGCCCGCGAAGAAATGGCTTCGACCGGCATCGGCGACGGTATCGCGATTCCGCACGTCAGAAATCCGATTGTGCTTCACGTTGAGCAGCCGATGATTTCGCTTTGTTTTCTCGAACAGCCGATTGACTTCAAGGCAATCGACGGCAAGCCGGTATATTGTTTGTTTACGATAATTAGTCCCACAGCTCGCGCCCATCTTCATTTATTATCGCGTTTGAGTTATATTTTGCAGGATGCGGCGTTGAAAAATTCAATCAGGAATCAGGACACGCGCGAAAATATTTTTGCTCACATAGCCCGCATTGAAAACGATTTGGATAATGCAAATAAAAGTGCAGCAAGTCAGGAGACGCCGTAAATGTCAATCGTTTTAGCCGGCTTGTGCGTTATCGCACTGACAGGCTTGGTTTCATTATTTATAAAAAATGAAAAACGCTGCGTAAGATTCGGCGCTGCCGGCGTTATTGCAGGCTCAATCGTCAGCGTAATCCCTGCCGCGAAGGTTTTAATCTCCGGCAATATTATTTCGATGACCGCCGACTGGCACGTGCCTTACGGTTCGTTTTCCGTCAAGCTTGACAGTCTTTCAGCTTTGTTTTTGATTCCGGTTTTGGTCGTCA
>JBAYVX010000266.1:0-2530 GCA_041674365.1 Kiritimatiellales bacterium
GATCTCGAAGCGACTAGCCGAAACAGGCGGCTTAGCCGCTACCTTCAGCTTAAACGTGGTCGAGGTTATGGATTCAATCCATCCCCTGACATGGGATCCAGCCGACTTTGATTGGCGCAACGCCAGAACGCAGAGCGGCGCAAGAGCCAGAACAATGGCAATGAAAAGCAACGCACGTTTCAACTGCCGGCCGCGGTTCCCCGTAGGGTGGGGCAGTCGTGGCCGAACCGGGGAACCGGTCGGTTTGAAGCGCCTGTTCCGGGAATCCCCGCCGAAAATTCTGAGAAAGAAAGCCGATTTTTTTTGTGATAAATTCTTGAGATCCTGCATGGTGTCCCGAAAAAAGAGATTGATTAGAACTATATCGTCAAGCGTCCGGTGTTGTCAACGAACCAGGTTGTCGTTAACACGACTGGCGCATCTGTCTACGTCGGCCAGAATGAGTTTATGCGGTTAATAAAGGCAACCAGCAGTCCGTAGTGATGGTGATCGAACAGCATTGAAATGCGTGGAAGATGTGCAAGGTCCGGTTCGTCGATCTCTTCAGGGAATGCTTCACAACTGCGAATCTGATCACCATCTTTTATTAGTCCGGGGAATTCCTCGGTCAACGTTACGATCTGTTCGCTGGAAATCATTTTCTGCAGGCGTATAACAAGCCGGTTTTCAATGAAGCGCAGCGAATGGTAGGTGCTATAGAAGGTGTTAATAACCTGGAGCGCCTCCTCCTCGCTTTTTGTAATGGTAAACAGTGAAAAGTCCTCTCCTGAAATGAAGCCTTTCACCAGAAGGCTCTTTTTGACAAAATTAAAAAATCGTTCCCAGTACCCTTCTTGGTCGTCCATCAGAATCAGCGGCTTGGGAGATGTTTTCCCGGTCTGAATCAGCGTGAAGACCTCCAACGCCTCGTCGAGCGTCCCAAACCCGCCCGGAAAAACAACAATTGCATCAGCCTCTTTAACGAATGCCACCTTGCGGTTGAAAAAGTATTTGTATGTCACCAGTCGTGGATTGCGGTACATGATCATATTCGGCTTCTGTTCGAATGGAAGCCGAATATTCACGGCAAATGAATTCTCGCTGCCCGCTCCCTCATTGCCTGCCTGCATAATACCGGGCCCGCCTCCGGTAATAACCATATAGTTGTTGTCTGCCAGGCTGCGGCTGAAACGCACGCATTTCTTATACATCTCGTCTGTTTCTTCCGTGCGTGCGGACCCGAAGATGGTAACTTACTTCCGGTGGCGATAGGGACCGAAAACCTTCGCTGTATAGCGCATTTCGCGCAGTGTGCGGTTGATCAGTTTCAGGTCTGCAAGGTAATCAACATCCTGACCGATTTTAAGTGTTGCAAGTATCATTTCTTTTATTATGGCAGGATGATAAATGCCTCCCGCTTCTTCAACCAGCCGGTTGATAATCTGGTCAATCGGCTCGTTGCTTCTGGAAAAACTCAATTCCATAAATTTCAGCCTTCCGGATATGTGTTGTAATCGTATGACGAGCTGTGCAAAATATCACAGCCATCCATGTAAAGCAAACAGCTCGATTACTTCCGCAATCAAGGTGGCTGCATCGAATAAGCTTGAAAGCGGACAGCAGGTTTGCTATAAGGCAGGATATTCATTTATTTAATTATTATATAGCGACGAAACTATTGCCGCCGGGCAGGGAGATAGGGCATGTCCAATCCAACGCTGGTCATGTACGATGAGGAGTTTCAGGAAGTCAATGAAGTTATCGGGCGCTTGCTTAAGGAAGCTAATGCCAAGGTGATTTTTCTGGTGGACAAAAACGGGCAACTTATCTCCGGTGTTGGAGAAACCGAGCGTTTTGACACAACCTCGCTTGCTTCTCTGACCGCCGGGAATATCGCTGCCACTGGTGGACTTGCCAAACTGATCGGCGAGAAAGAGTTCTCGATCCTTTTCCACGAAGGTGAAAAAGATAATCTCCACATTTCCATTGTCGGCGGTCGTGTTATTCTTGTGGTTCTGTTTGACAATCGCTCTTCTCTCGGGCTTGTTCGTCTGCGCGTTAAAAAATCATCTGAAGAGCTTTCTGCCATTTTTGAAAAATTGATGAAAAAATCGGAAGAGCGTGAAAAACGTGGTTCTTCCGATTTTCCATTTGCCGAAATTACCGACGACGACATCGACAATCTCTTCAGCTGACACAAGCCAATGGAATATGCCGGCTATCACGAAATCTTTTGACAATGCTACTGCCGAAATACGTTCTAACTTACTAATTCATGACGGGGAAAGCCAAAGATGTCCTTCATCAACTATGCTTCTCGTGAGATAAATTGTAAAATAGTCTACTACGGCCCTGGATTGTGCGGAAAAACGACAAATCTTCAATTCGTTTATCAAAAGACCGCTCCGGATGCCAAGGGTAAGATGATCAGTCTCGCGACGGAGACCGAGCGAACGCTTTTTTTTGATTTTCTGCCGCTTTCTCTGGGAGAAATTCGGGGGTTTAAGACCCGCTTTCATCTTTATACTGTCCCGGGGCAGGTTTTTTATGA
>JBAYVX010000267.1:0-2522 GCA_041674365.1 Kiritimatiellales bacterium
TAAACGAATGCAAAAACCTTTCTGCCCTGAGAGACGTACGTCTTCAGGGTTTTTGCGTTTTAAGGACGATTGATATGAGTAAAAAGCTGTTCGACCCGATAGAGGAAGTGCTGGACGCTTTGCGGCGCGGCGAGATGATTCTGATTACGGATGACGAAAACCGCGAAAACGAAGGCGATGTGATCTGCGCAGCCGAAACCTGTACGCCGGAGCAGATCAATTTTATGATAACCCATGCGCGCGGACTGGTTTGTGTGCCGGTTACGGCTGAGCGTGCGGCGCATCTTGGTCTCAAGCGAATGAATGTGTCGCACGAAGGCGACAAGTTTAAAACCGCGTTTACCATTTCAGTGGACGCCGCCGACAGCACCACCGGCATCAGTACGGACGAGAGGGCACATACCGTCCGCAAACTGGTCGATCCGAAAACCCGCCCGGAAGAACTGGTCTGCCCCGGACACATTTTTCCGCTGATCGCCATGAACGGCGGCGTACTCGAACGCGCCGGACATACGGAGGCAACGATTGATTTAACCCGTCTGGCCGGATTGCAGCCTGCCGGTGTGATTTGTGAAGTGACCAACGATAACGGCACCATGTCCCGATTGCCGGAACTGATCGAATTTGCAAAAAAACACAAACTGAAGATGACGTCGGTTGCAGAAATTGCCAAATACCGTTACATCAACGAAAAGCTGGTTCACATGGATCGGTGTGTGAAAATGCCGACGCGGTGGGGCGATTTCAGTCTGAGCGTTTACAGCTCGGTTGTGGACGACAAGGATCATCTGGCGCTGTTTATCGGTGAGCCGTCCGCTGAAAAACCGTATCCGCTGATCCGCGTACACAGCGAATGCCTGACCGGCGATGTATTCGGCTCAGCCCGTTGTGACTGCGGCGAGCAGCTTCAGTGCTCAATCCAGATGATCAGTGAATACGGCTACGGTGCGGTGATCTACATGCGGCAGGAAGGCCGAGGCATCGGACTGACAAAAAAAATCCACGCTTACGAACTGCAGGATCAGGGCTTAGACACAGTTGAAGCCAACGTGCAGCTTGGATTCGCTCCGGACTTACGCGACTACGGAATCGGTGCACAGATCCTCAAAGATCTCAAGATGACAAAAATCCGGTTGCTGACGAACAACCCGGCCAAGATTGAAGGTCTGGATAAATACGGCATTGAGATTGTCGGGCGCGTGCCGATTGTGCTTCCCTCAACGCCGCACAATGAGCGCTACCTGAACACCAAGCGCGATAAGATGAAACACATGCTTTAGTTCCCTTTTGGAGTGCGGCGATAAAAGGTATTCCGTATCGCCGCTTTATAAAATGATAGAAAAGAAACAGTTTAGCGGGATATGGCCTCACGCCCCGGAGCACCGGTTATACGAGTCTGGTGCCTACATGGTCACTTGCGGCACGTATAAAAAAGAACCGCATTTGAAGTCGGATATTCGGCGGGATTATTTTTTGCAGCTCCTGTTTATGTTGGCGGAAAAGTTTGAGTGGCGTTTACAGGCCTGGGCAATTCTGAGAAACCACTATCATTTTATTGGGTTTTCACCGCGGGAAGGCGCGCCTGATGCCCAGAGTTTGAGGGTGTTCATTTCAGAACTGCATAGACAGAGTTCACGACGTTGGAACCGTGAGGATCAAACGTCTGGTCGAAAGGTTTGGCATAATTACTGGGATTCACACATTACGTTTCAAAGGTCGTTTTATTCCCGTTTGAAATATGTTCATAATAACCCGTTGCATCATGGTCTCGTGGATAATGCGGCGAATTATCGATGGTGTTCACGCGCCTGGGTTGAAAAGAACGGGACTCCGGCATTTTTGAAAACAATGGATAGTTTTAAAGTGGATCGGGTGAATATAGCGGATGATTTTTAAATAAATTTTAGAAAGAAAAGCGGTGATACGGAATACCTTATATCACCGCAGTCCAAAGGATGTTTATGGGAAAAGGAATTTCAACATCTAAAAATCTGAATGCAGGCGGACTGCGGTTTGCCATCGTCGTCAGCCGGTTTAATTCGGAACTGACCGATCAGTTGGCGGCGGACGCTTTCCAATGTTTGGAAGAAAACGGCGCAAACGTTCCGGACATTGGAACTTTTCAGGTGCCGGGCGCATACGAAATTCCGGTGGTGATCAACGAACTGGCGAAAAGCGGAAACTACGATGCGCTGATCGCGCTGGGCGTCGTCGTCGAAGGCGAAACGCCGCACGCGCAGATGATCGGCGAATCAACCGGTATCGCGCTGCTCGACATCGCCCGCGAACACGGTGTCCCGGTGATCAACGAAATTGTCGGCACGCGCAACTGGGAGCAGGCGGTGGCGCGCTGCACCCGCAGCCGGACAAGCCGCGGCTGGTACGCCGCCGAGGCCGCCATTGAAACTGCTAACATTTTGAAAACGATTAAAAATGGCTTTGGAGTGCGGTGATATAAGGCGTAAGCCGTATCACCGCTTTGATTTGCCGGTGGACGTAAGAAAAAGCGGTGATACGGAATA
>JBAYVX010000268.1:0-2501 GCA_041674365.1 Kiritimatiellales bacterium
AGACGCATGTGATGCAGAAGACGCGGACGAAAATGTTCTGCGGCTGTAAGCACGAGTATGGCGCCCCACCGAACACCAACGTCTGCCCGGTCTGCCTCGGCTACCCCGGCGCGCTTCCGGTGCTGAACGCTCACGCCATCGAACTTTGCTGCAAAGCGGGACTCCTTCTCGGTTGCGAAATCAACCCGCACTCCAAGTGGGATCGCAAAAACTATTTTTATCCCGACATGTCCAAAAATTACCAGATCACGCAGGCCGACCAGCCGCTCTGCCTCGGCGGAAAGGTCACGGCAGAGCTTCATGGTGAAACAAAAACCTTCACGATCGAGCGCATTCATCAGGAAGAAAACGCCGCCAAGAACACGCATGCTTCCGCCGGCAGTCTGGTGGACTATAACCGCGCCGGCACCGCGCTGATGGAAATTGTTTCCAATCCCTGCATGCACTCAGCCGATGACGCCTTCGCCTATATTCAGGCCTTGAAACTCATCATGGAATACGGCGGAATTTCCGACTGCGACCTCGAAAAAGGGCACATGCGCTCCGACGTTAACGTCAGCGTTCGTCCGGTCGGACAGTCAATGCTCGGCGCCAAGGTCGAAATCAAAAACATGAACTCGCCCAGCTTTATCGTCGAAGCCATCAACTATGAAATTGAGCGGCAGATCGAGCTGATCGAAAACGGCGGAACCGTCGTGCAGGAAACACGCGGCTACGACTCCGACCGCGGCGAAACTTTCTCGCAGCGCACCAAAGAAAACGCCCACGATTACCGTTACTTTCCTGAGCCCGACCTGCTTCCCGTCGAAATCTCTGCCGACCAGATCGCCCAATGGAAATCGGAACTTCCGGAACTGCCGGTCCAGCGGCGCGAACGCTACGTCAACGAACTCGGACTTCCGGACTACGACGCCAAAGTTTTGACCGCTGAAAAATTGACATCCGACTTCTTCGACGCCGCCTGTCAGAAGACGACACAGTACAAGCTCGTCTCAAACTATATGATGGGCAAAGTCGCCAGCCTCGTCACCGAGAAGGGCGTCCGCGTTGTTGAAAGCAAACTGACACCCGAAACGCTCGCTCAGGTTGCCGATCTTGCTGGCGGCGGAAGCATCAGCTCCAGCGCCGCCAACGAGCTGATCGAGATTCTCTTTACCGAAGGCGGCGACCCGAAAGCGGTCGTTGAAGCCAAAGGGATGGCGCAGGTCAACGACGACAGCGCGCTCGAAAAATGGGCCGAAGAAGCGATTGCTGCAAACGCCAAAGCCGTTGACGCCTACAAAACGGGCAACGCGGCTTCCATCAACGCGCTCATGGGCTACGTCATGAAACAGTCCAAAGGCAAAGCCAATCCTCCCGCCGTAATCGCCATGCTCAAAAAGAAGCTCAATGTGTAGATCTTAAAGATCGCAGTTCGCTAAAGTCATTTCTTCAGATCATCCATTTCTTACGCTCTTTGCAATCTGTTTAAGCATTTCTGCCAGATATTTTCCGGTATAGGATTCGGGAGTTTTAGCGACTTTTTCGGGGGTTCCGGCGACGACGATTTTTCCGCCGCGCTCTCCGCCTTCCGGGCCGAGGTCGATCAAATGGTCGGCGCGTTTGATCACGTCGAGGTTATGTTCAATCACCAGCACGGTGTTGCCGCCGTCGCGCAGCGTTTCCAGCACTTCAATCAGTTTGTGGACGTCGGCGAAATGCAGTCCGGTGGTCGGCTCGTCGAGGATGTAGAGTGTTTTGCCGGTCGCTTTTTTACTGAGTTCCGCCGAGAGCTTGATGCGCTGCGCCTCGCCGCCGGAGAGCGTGGTGGCGGACTGTCCGAGGCAGAGATAGCCGAGCCCGACATCCTTAAGTGTGCGCAGTTTGCGTTCGACGCCGGGAATGGCGGCGAAAAAGTCGCACGCTTCATTAATCGTCATCGCAAGCACCTCGGCAATGTTTTTGCCTCCGTAGTGCACTTCGAGCGTTTCGCGGTTGTAACGCTTTCCGGCGCACTGCGGGCAGGTGACGTACACATCGGGCAGAAAGTGCATTTCAATTTTCAGCAGCCCGTCGCCTTGGCAGTGCTCACAGCGTCCGCCTTTGACATTGAAGCTGAAGCGTCCCGGCGCATAGCCGCGCACTTTCGAGGCGGGCAGCTGCGCGAAGAGATCGCGGATAATCGAAAACGCTCCGGTGTAGGTGACGGGATTACTGCGCGGCGTGCGGCCGATCGGCGACTGGTCGATGACGATCACCTTGTCGATTTGCTCGACGCCCTTGAGATCTTTGTGCTTTCCGGGGCGTTCTTTGGAACCGAAGAAGCGGCGAAAGAGCGCGCGTCGCAGCACATCGTCAACCAGCGTACTTTTGCCGGAGCCGGAAACGCCGGTGACGCACGTGAGCAGGCCGAGAGGAATCTTAACGTTGATACTCTTCAAATTATTTTCCGACGCGCCCCGAATCTCAATAAAACCGTTGGCGGCTTTATTCCGTTTTTCCGGCACTTCAATTTCAATCTC